>JAADHJ010000031.1 GCA_013151915.1 Deltaproteobacteria bacterium | reverse complement strand
TGCTGCTCTGTGGCGTAGTGAGGGAGAAGGCGCCGCCGGTGGTGGTACTACCTGAAAGATTAAAGGTACCTGTGGTGGCCGAATGGACCTCCAGATTCAACGGCTCATTCTCAATCCCCGACGGCCCCGTCGGCGTCAGCTGCGTGACAACACCCTCAACCGTGAGGGTGTATTCACTACCAATTTTGTTGAAACCGTGGCTCGAAATCTCAGCCACCCGGTTGCACACCTCGAAGGGGGACCTGCCCGTGCTGTTGGCATTCCCCGCGTGGTCGTCGGCGTAACTCTGGATATAGTAGGTCCCGTTGGCCGTCCGTAACCGCGTGTCCATGGTGAAAGTGACCGAGGTGCTGGACACTGCCGCGATGGGCGGGTAGGTCGTCCCGATGTCCGACTCGATGGGAGACGAAGCCGACGGGGCGTCGTATACGAATACCCCGAAATGGTTGACGAAGCCGAAGGAGTCGTTGACGGATGTATCAACCGGGACGACGCTGACGGCGTACCCGGGATCGGATGGATTGACAACGGGGCCGGTCAGGCCCGGCGCTGTCCTGTCAACGTAGAGGTAGGCGATCTCCGTGTTTGTGTTGGCGTTGGCCGCCACGTCCCTGCCGCTGACTATCACCTCGTAAAGGCCCTGGGTCTGGAGGGATGTATCCCAGGTATAATGGAACGCCCCCGTGGACGGGTTGTCCAGGGGCCTCGGGTATACCACCGGGCTCCCCGGGAGGAGAGCGAATGAGACGAACGCGCTGGCGGCATGATTGTCCATGACGCTTGATGTGATGGTGACAACGCCATTCACGAAGGACCCCGTGGTGAGGTAGGTGCCGGCGATTGGGCTCGCGTTTATGGGCGCCAGAACGGGGTGGATCGTGTCCACACTGAAGGTGGCGGTGTCGCTGCCCTCATTGGAGGGGACCGCCAGGTCAGATCCACGGACGGTCAGGGTCTGGGAGCCATCCACCCCGGGGCAGTTTCCGGACCAGATATACCGGTAGGTGGTCCCGGTGAGGGCGGGGAAAGGCTCGCCGGAAAGGTTGGTGCAGGCGCCGTTCAGGTCGCCGTTGACGGATGTGCTGTCGACACCGTTGGCATCGGTGACATCCACGTCTACCGTAACCGGGAACTGGTCACCCACCCACGCGGAGGGTGTTCCCAGATCCACCGTCGGCGCGGTGCTGTCCACGATAACAACCAGCGGCGTGGACGTGATCTCCGAGTTGAGCTGGTTGTCGGTGATGGTCCCGGTGAGGGAGTAAGCGCCGTCGGTAATAGAGGACAGGTCCCAGGTGAAGGTGCAGGTGTTGCCTACGGCCATGGGCACATCCGCCGGAGCAGAGGACATCCCGCTTATGGAGCATGTGTAAATGCTGTAATTGTCGACGTCCGGCGCCTGGAAAGCAACGATCATGGATTGGGAAAGCACCGAGTTGGGAGCGGGCTGGGTGAAGTTGATGGCCGTGGCCCCCGTATTGTTAACCGTGACGGCGAGGTCGGGGGTCTTTTCCCAGTTCCCGGCCTTGTCCTTGGCCCGGGCGTAGACCGTGTGCTGGCCGTTGAGCCAGAAGACCTTGCCTGCCGACTCCGTCACCCAGTCGAAGGTGACGGGAATGGCTGCCGGCGGAACCCAATCCTGGACATCAATGCCGTCGATATAAAGCTGGATGGCGTCTATTCCCGGATCGATGTAATTCCCGGTGTCGTCGGCCGAAACCTCGATGGGGATGGTCCCGGAGTCGGTGGTGGGCGGCGTAATGGAAACATCGGGGAGGTCCGAATCGTGGATCAGGAAGGACCCGGTGAATATCGGCGAGGCCGTGTCCGGATAGTAGACCGTCACGCGGTCGGGCGTATAGGGGATGTTGAGCCACACCTGGTCGTTGGGCGCAGGGGGGTTGGGGCTCTTGGACACGGTGTTGTAATCGACGCCTCCATAGGTAGCGCTGTCGGTAATGAAGATACCCGTGTTGGCCGCCTCCCTGAGGGTGAAATTGTCCGTCTCCCCCCCGTACTGGGCGTTGGCTGCTGCGGTGTCGGTCATGGTGCCGACGGCGCTTGGTCCTGAGTCACCGTCAAATTCCGGGATATAGACCTTGGCCCTGTACCTGTCCCCGTCCCACAGCTCGTATGCCGGCCCGGTGATGAGGGTTTCGTTGTTCGCCGGATCCACCTGATACAGCTTCATCCAGCGTGGGCCCGAGATGTAGACGTCGGAATGCCATGCGAACGTAAGGTTCGGCGGAGGAGGATTGTCGTCCTTGTCGGCGTAATACATGGTGATCTGGTCGCCGGACCCTACCTGAAGGACGGTGTCTCCGGTGTTGGCAACCGCGTTGAGCTGTGTGCTGACGCCGGCGGGCAGGCGGAAGTCGGCTGAATTGGAGGTGTCCTCCGTCAGATCCACCGTGACGGTGTCCCCTGTGAGGAGGCTTTGAAAAATCGCCTGTACGGGCGGGTAGCCGGACGGGTCCCGGAGGGTGATCCTCTCGTTTTCGTCACAGTCCACGACCCGCGGGAAGAGTGTGTCGCCCGGGTTAAAGGATCTGTCCGGGTAGCTCAGGTTCCGTTCGTTGCTGTAGCCGCTCGAGTCGTAGATGCCGCTCAGGATGTCCTGAACCGGCGTGGCCTTCATGTTTACCTGTATCGTGGCCGCGTCGGTGGGGGCGCCGCCGATTTTCGCGACAGCGTTTACATCGAGCTTCTGATCATACCGGGCGTCACCTGGATAAAGCGTAGCGTGGGCAACCCCGCCGGCGTCGGAATCCGCCGAGAGGGTCGTGTCGCCGGCGACCGCGGCGAAGGATCCGTTGCCCAATCCGGCGGTCTGGCCGGCCACGGAGAAATCAACAACAAAGGGGTCGGTCAGGTTCCCGCAAACCCCTCCGATATTCTCGACGATACTGGCCGTGATATCGACATGGTCAGAGCATAAAGGAGCGTTGCCTCCGGCGTCAAGATCCGGATCCGATGCACCCAGGTTCAGGTTGAGCGCAAGGTTGAACACACTCGGCGGGGTGGTCAGCAGGTCGAAAGTCACCGTCTTGGACGGGGTGTGGGTGTTGTCGATCTGGATGCTCTGCCCGGTCACGGCGTCACCGCAACTGTCCTCGCTGGTCCAGTAGAAGGTATAGGTCCCGTCCGTCTCCGCGGTCGGGTTGGGATCGGGGGTTATGGTGCCGTTGGTGGGAGTCATGGTGGTGTCAAACTCCTCGCCGTAAACACGATTCCCGCACTGGTCCAGGACGGAAAGGTTTGTGGTGACCGTCTGATTCTGGAGGCGCCAAATCTCGAACGAGTCGGTGCCGGTTTTTAAGAACCCATAGCTGACCGGCCCGGTTATGTCGTTTATCACGATGTGATCCGGCGCCGCGGATTTCAGGCTGACCGTGGTGGACTGGCTCTGACTCCCCTCGACCCAGTCGGCGGTTACGATATCGGTGTCCAAGGGAACACCCACCGTAATCGTATCGGGCGGAACGTAGATGACCTCATAGGTCCCGTCTCCGTTATCCAGGGTCCCGGTCTGGAAACTGCCCGCCACGGCGGAGAAGTTGACCGTCTGGCCCTCTATGCCGTTGCCGCAGTCGTCCACCAGCCGCACCATAAGCTTCAGGCCCTCATTGCTTTCGCTGGGACATGCCGCCAGGTCGCCGGGCTGAGGAGACAGCGCGTTCCCTGTACCGAGGTCAACATACTCGGCGGTGATGGGGTTGACGTCGTAGGGCGCGGTGGTGTCGAAATGGGAGGCGATACCGCTGCTTATCGTAACGGTTTCCGTCTGGCTGACCTGCAGGCATCCGATCTCGGATGTGTTCCTGAAACCCGTGGTGATCGTTACGACGGTCCCCTCGTCGCTCACGGCCAGGTCCCCTGCCGACAGGTAGAGGGTCTCGCCGGTCTTGATGAGATTGTCCTGTATGGCGGAGGCGTCGTAGATGACATAGCCGTTGTCCGCCGAGACGGTGGCGTCGTTGACAGTGTCCGTGCTGCCGCTGGGGGATGTGATATTGACCGTGATCTGAGGGTTGTCCGTAAGGTCAGGAACCCCCATATTGATCTCCTGGGTCTTGTCTGGACATGCGGAGTACTGGCCGCCCGGGACCGTCACATTCATGGTCAGGGATGAACATTCACCCGTCCCGACCCCGGCCCCGGCCAGGGTGATATCCTCCAGATTCCGCGCCTTGACGTCGATGATCCCGGCCCTTCTCCTGTAATGGTCCCCTGCCGTGGGATGGGTATAGCTCCAGTCCGGCCTGGACGACATGACGACGATGGTGCTCCTGATACGCTGGATGGTACGAAGGATCGGATCGTTGACCCCCGGCGGGTTCATCAGGGAGCTGGCGGCCGGGGTACTGTCGGTAATGCCGATGGTAGCCCCGTCGACGTTGTAGTAGGTGAAGTCCAGGGAGGAAACGTCCGAGGCGAGGACCTTCATGTTGCCCGCATTCATCACCCCCGCGAGGGTATCGTCCACGGCCCTGAGGATCGCGTCGTTGGCGCCGTCGAATTTATACCTCACGTACTGGACGGTCGCGCCGGTGTTGGGGAGATTGGCCAGGTAGATAAGCTCGGTGCTCGACGCATATGCCACGGACAGCCCGCCGCTCACCTGGTAGCCGACCCAGGACATCTCCTGGTTAATGAACTCGGTAGTGGCCCGGAGGTTCTCCTGCATCTCGGCCGCCTGCTCCTGAACACGGAAAAGATGCTCCTGGGAGGAAAAGATCCTGTAGACGGACACCATCAGGACACCAAGGATGAGCAGGGCCACCATGAGTTCGATGAGGGTAAACCCCTTTTCCCTCCGTCGAACAATCGTCGTCTCCCTTCCCCTGAGCATTTGCATGGTTTTACCTCTCTCCGGTTTTTCCACTTTGAGGGATCTCCCGTTTCCGGCCTACTGGTAATAATCCAGGTTCTTGCGTGCGATCTGGGTTTCCAGTTCCACCGACCGGGGTTTAGACCCTTCCGTCCAGCTGACACGGACGCGAACCGTCTTCATGTTGGCTCCGGGAACGCCGTCGGCAATATTCCAGGCCACTATGTAACGGCCGCCGAGCATCCCCTCTTCATTGAGGGCGCCGGCATCCTGGTGATCCGGGTTGGTCCAATTTCCCAGGTCAGTGGTGTCTCCGTCATCCTGAAGGTCGGGGGCGACGACCTCGGCCGCTCCGGACGTGGGGATATAATACAACTTGACCCTTCGCAGTTCCTCGATCTTGCTCCGGGCGAGATTCACGGCCGCCGTCATGTTCCTGGCGCCCATGTTCCCCAAGCTGCTCCGCATCTGAACGTTGACGATCCCGGTCAGGCCAAGGGCGAGGATGGCCATCGCTATGAGAAGCTCGAGCAGGGTAAATCCGCCCTCCCGCCGGTTCGAACCGGCAGGCCGTCGATTGAAAACACGGAATCTCATCGCCAGCTTCCTCCATACCACTGAAAGGTTTTGATCCGGCCGGTTATGTGGATCGAAACGGCCCTTCCCTCCCCTTTGGAGTTGGTAAGAAAGATCACCACAGGGGATGACGGCGTCGCGTTTGAAACGAAGTTTACCACCGGGATGGCGGTGGACCGGAACCCCACATAGTTGCCGGGGGCGTTGACAATGGTGGCGCTCGCCCCTGGATAAGGTATCCCGTCGGGACCCGCCCCCGAAGAGTAACCCGCCGGTAGCCCGAAGGAAATGCCGGTGGGAAGAAAGAATCCCGGTGTGCTGCCGGAGGTGTCGGGCATGTCCAAGTTCGATTGGGCATACTCGGAAGGCTGTATTGTCCCGAAGCTGGATTCGTCAACGAAGCCCGTGTAGAAACGGTTGGCCGGGTCCGCGTGGAACCAGGCGTATCTGTTGCTGACAACGGCCCGGACCTTGATGAATTGCAGGGTGGCAGCCAGGTTCTGTGCCGCTCCGCGCAGCCTTACGGTGGGTACCTCCGAGATAAAAACAAAGGAAGAGATTGCCAGAACGATGAGCATGATTGACACTACGGTCATCAATTCGATAAGGGTAAAACCATTTTCTCCGGGCATATCCGATCTCATCCTTTTTCCTCCATTGACAATGGGTAAAGCAAAACCCGTTCCATCGTCAGATCCCCGATTGACGCCGATTATCCGGTGGACGGCCTCTTGATAACGCAATTTTTTCATAGGGACGGAGAACATTTTTCATGCCCGACGCCTTTAATAACGGATGTAGCGGATGCGGTGTCTAACGGGGTACGTCGATTCCGTAGTCCTTTATCTTGTATAGGAGGGCTCGATGGCTTATTTCCAGAAGACGCGCGGCCTGGCTCCGATTGTGCTGGGTCTGGCGGAGCGCCCTGATGATGAGCCTTCTTTCAAGTTCGCGCACGGACTTCTTGATGGATATTTCCTCCCCCTGTTGATCCTCCGTCCGATAGGCATCATCCCCCACAAGGAGTGGGACGA
The DNA here is from genome assembly GCA_013151915.1 of Deltaproteobacteria bacterium. Classification (NCBI taxonomy): domain Bacteria; kingdom Pseudomonadati; phylum Myxococcota; class Myxococcia; species Deltaproteobacteria bacterium. The sequence goes on along the minus strand of JAADHJ010000031.1, from coordinate 9,918 downwards.
TGTGCTCCTCATCCAGGATGGAACGGCCGGAGAGGATTGCGGCCCGCTCCAGAAGGTTTTCCATCTCCCTCACGTTGCCCGGCCATGGATACCGCAAGAGGGACTTTAACCCCGAGGATGTGATGGACAGCCCGTCCCCCCCGAGGCGCTGTGAAATCTGATCGAGAAGATGATCGGCCAGGGGGCCGATATCCTGGCGCCTCTTTCTGAGAGGGGGGATGTGGATGGGAACGACGTTCAATCGGTAAAAGAGATCCTCTCGGAAACGGTTTTCCCGCACGGCTTTTTCCAGATCAACCGCGGTTGCCGCAACGATCCTGACATTCACCTGGATGAGTTTGTTGTCGCCGACCCTGCGGATCTCCCCCTCCTGGATGGCCCGAAGAAACTTCACCTGCATATCCAGCGGAAGATCACCGATCTCATCGAGGAAGAGGGTGCCCTCGTGGGCCTCAGCGAAAAGCCCTTTTTTGTCAACGACCGCGTCGGTGAAGGCCCCCCTGACGTGCCCGAAAAATTCGCTTTCCACTAGAGTCCTCGGGATGGCCCCGCAGTTTACGGCGACGAAGGCCCCGTCCTTCCAGGGACTGAGATGATGGATGGTCCTGGCCAGCACCTCTTTGCCTGTCCCGCTCTCGCCCGTAAGGAGAACGGGACTCCTGTACTCTGCCACTTTATGGACCGTTTCCATGATCTTTTTCATGGACGCGCTGCGGGCGACGATCCCCATAATGGAAAAACGGTCCTCGATCTGTTTGCGCAGACGCATGTTCTCTCTTCTGAGCGTCTCGCGCTCCTGAGCTTTTTTCAGCGTCAGCAGAATTTCATCCGGCTTGAAGGGCTTGCTGATGTAGTCGTAGGCGCCCCTCTTCATGGCCTCCACCGCCAGGTCAACCGTTCCGAAGGCCGACATCATGATGACCGTGGTGCCCCGATAGGATCCGGTGATCCTGTCCAGAAGCTCAAGGCCGTCCATGCCGGGCATTCTGACATCGCACAGGACGAGATCAAAAACCCTTTCGCCCAGGAGTTCCAGGGCCTGGTCCCCGGAGCCGGAACTGCTGACCTGGTATCCCTCTTTCTGCAGGAGAACGGCTACCATCGTCCTGACGCTCTCCTCGTCATCCACGACCAGTATTTTTTCGAGATCCATCGATTTTTACCCCACTTTTAAGAACAGTCCAGAGTCCAGAAGCCGGGTGTCTGCTTTTCTCCCTCTGGACATTGGACCCTGGACTCCTGGTTTCGTCAAAACGCAGGCAGGTCGATGATCACCTCCGTCCCGTGCCCTTCTTCGCTTTTCAGTTGGAGCCTGCCGCCATGAGACTGAACGATGCCGAAGGCGATGGACAGGCCAAGGCCCGTTCCCTCCCCCGGTTCCTTGGTGGTGAAGAATGGGTCGAAAACCCGGCTGATGATCTCCCGGGGAGTACCGGGCCCGGAATCCCGTATGGAGATGGTCACCACCGTATCGCCCTCCCCGAGCCGGACGAAACCGCCGCTGCTTTTTCTCATTACGGCAAAATTTCTCCCCGCGTGGTCTGTAGCTCTCCTCCCGGGCACTGGAACCTCGATCCCGGAGAGTTTACGCTGTGAGGTGGTGACATCAAGATCCCCTTCACCGCCCATGGCCTGTGCAGCGTTGAGAAGGATGTTGACCAGAGCCTGCTGGAGATGATGCCTGTCACCATGGACAGGTGGAAGATCCCGGGCCAGGCTCACCTCGACATTGATCAGGGAAAATATTTTCTGAGGGGAAACCAGGTCCAGGGTAGCGCCGACGAGATCGTTGATGTCCATCACCTCCATCTTGATCTCGTGAGGCCTTGAGAATTCAAGCAGCCCACGGATGATCCGCTGAATCCGTTCCGTTTCCCTCTCGATGTACATCAGATATTCCCCTCTCTCGGGGTCCTTTTCTTCCTTGAGCAGGATACCTGCGTATCCAAGGATGGCGCTCAGAGGGTTGCCTATCTCATGGGCTATTCCCGAGGAAAGATTGCCCACGGAAGCGAGTTTCTCGTACCTGACCATCTCCTGCTGAGCCAACTGCAACTCATGGTTCGCCTTTTCGAGGGCGCTCATGTGCTCATCCTGCTTTCTCACGGCTCCCTCTATTTTCGCGGCCATTTCGTTGAACGACCGGGCCAGTTCAACGATCTCTCTGGGCCCTTTTTCCACGACCCGGGACCCGTAATCACCGGCGGCGAGGGCCCGCGCCCCCTCGGAAATCATCAGCATGGGCCGGATCGCGACCCTCCCTATGAGCCAGATACCGAAGAGCAGGATGACGAAGGCGTCAAGAATGGCGAAGGAGTAGATGATCTTGCGGTGGACCCGCAGGATCACCCCCAGGCCTTCCAGGGGGAAGGAAGCGCTAAAGGCCCCCACGACATCCCCCTCTGAAAAGATGGGCGCGTAAAATGTCCAGGTTTTGGGCGCAGTCCCGGGGAATATGCCTGAGATTTTTCCCGGGGTTACGATCCTCTCGGCCTGAAGGGCCTTTGTTATCAGGGAATCCGACAGGGGGGTCAGGGTCTTCTCGGCAGGGGTGCCGGCGACCATTTTTCCGCCGGAATCCGTCACCACGATGCTTGATATGTCCATTCCCCTGGCCGTTCGCTCCAGCATGGCCCCCAGAATCGCCGGATCCTTTCGGCCCAGTTCCCACCACCCGGCAAGGGCCGCCTGGAGTGACCTGGTGACCTGAGTTAAAGCCTCCATCTTCTGGATGAGGATCGTCCTCTCAGCCGCCTTGAGGGCGGTGGTTCCCATGAAAGCCACCCCTCCGAACACAAGGAGTCCCAGACTCACCAGTATCTCCCAGCGAAGACCCCGCTGCTTCCTGGTAAACAGCGCCTTCAGATGATCCGCCCCAGGTACCAAAGTATCAACTCCCTCCCAAAAAAGATGTGGGCCAGTGCCCCAAGTGCCAGAAACGGCCCGAATGGGACGGCATAGGTTCTACCCTCACCCTGCACTTTCATGGCTGCCAGCCCGATGACCGACCCGGTTACCGCCGCGAGGAGGATCGTAACGGGCAGGGCCTGCCATCCCAGGTAGGCCCCTATCATCCCCAGCAGTTTGACGTCGCCCATTCCCATGCCCTCCCTCTTTGTGATGAGGTAGTACCCTGTTGCGACAAGATATAGAAACCCGCCTCCCACAAGAAGCCCGATCACCGAATCCAGCGGCCGTGGAAACCCGGCGAGGAAGCTCAGACCCAGACCGGCCGCCATGCCGGGATAGGAAATGACGTTGGGAATGATGCGGTGGTCCAGATCAACGAAGGTGATGACGACGAGGGCGGTGACGAACGGCGCCAGGACGAGAGCGGCGGTTCCTGCCCCGAACCGCATGGCGAGGCCAAGGTAAAGCAGCCCGTTTACCATTTCCACCGCCGGGTACCTCCAGGGAATGATCTCACCGCAGGAACGGCATCTCCCCCGGAGGATAAGATAGCTGATGAGGGGGATATTATCGAACCATCGGATCGGTCTCCCGCATCCCGGACAGTGGGATCCCGGGGAAACGATGGACTCCCTCCTGGGCAAACGGTAGATCAGTACATTCGCGAAGCTGCCGACCACGGCGCCCAGAATGAATGTGAAAAGCAGAATCATGTGCCACGTCGTCATGGAACCTCCCCTTTTTCGACAAGGCCCTTCTCATCCAGGAGACGAATATACAGGTCCTCCTGCTTCCTTATCATGACATCCCTGTCAAACTCGTCCACGGACCTGCTCGCCGCTTCTCCCATACGTCTGGCGGAGACAGGGTCACTCAGTAGGACAAGGAGGCGATCCGCCAGCGTTCTGACGTCGCCGGGAGGACAGAGATACCCGTCCACACCATCGACAATTGCCTCCACAGATCCGTCCACGGCCGTCGCCACCACCGGTCTCCCTGCGGCCTTGGCCTGGGGGATGACACGGGGCAGCCCTTCCCACCGCGAGGTAAGAATGACCACATCGCTGGCCTTCATCAGCCGGGGTATGTCTTCCCGCCAGCCCAGAGTATGAAAGACTTTTCCAAGCCCGAGCCTCTCGATCTCCCGGGACAGCTCATCTCTCAACTCGCCATCACCGGCAAGGATGAAATGGGCGTCCGGACGGCGGAGATGCACTTCATGCGCCGCCCCGACGAAATCCAGGGGCGCCTTCTGGGGCTTGAGGCATGCAACCATCAGGACAAGCGGGCTGTCATGCGGGACAGCCCACTCCCCTGTCAGGTCATCCCGGTTGGACAGGGCATTCCTGAACAGATCCAGATCGAACCCTGATCGAATCACCGAACAGCGCTCGGGAGTAAAAAAACCGTATTCGACGCCGTCAGCTTTATTGGAGTGGGAAACCGCAATAAAATGGTCGGTACTTCGTGCGGTGATCCGTTCCGCCTCAATGAGAGCCTTCCGAAACAGCGGCGGCTGACCCGGGGTGAATCCGAATCCGTGGATGGAGTGGACGACCAGGGGGACCCCCGCCCGGCGCGCAGCATGTCTTCCCAGGATTCCGGCTTTGGAACTGTGTGTGTGGACGATGGCGGGCGAACGGGGAAGGGACCCCAATATGCCCAGGATCTCGCGGAAGGCGGCAAAATCGGCCAAAGGGCGGATTCTTCTTTGAAGGCTCACGGCCACATGAAGGGGCACATCCAGTTCACGGGCCTCCTTCATGAGGTAGCCGCCGGGCCCGGTCACCAGCACCGGCTCGAACAGACTGCGATCGAGTTTTGAGACGGTGTAGAGGGTATTCTGCTGCGCTCCGCCGAATTCGAGCTGTGTGATGACATGGACCACCGGGACGCATCTCACCTCATCACCTCCCCCGCGGCTTCAATACCCCATCGGATGGCATCCTCCATGGCCGAATACTCCCATGCCCCATAGCGGCCGACGGAAAAGATGGAATGCTCCCGAAGCCCGGCAAGGATCCCATCCAGGTGGTCCTTGCGATAGCGATCATAAAAAACGTAGGCGTACGGCATGGCGAGGGACCGCTGGGCAACGACCCTCCTGCCCGGGGGAATGATCCCGGCTGATTTCAGCCCTCCCATGATCCGCTTTCCCATTGAACCGTTCCCAGGCGGATCGCCGGGCCGGTGGGCCACCTCGACGTAAAGGGAGGACGCCCCTTCGGGGGCCAGATTCGCTGAGAAATTGGTGAAAAACCCCACCCGGTAGAAGGGGAACTTCGCCTCGGGAAAGTAGATCCAGTGCTCATCCCGAAGCACCGGCCCGTCCAATCCAAGGCAATAGCCCATCACAGAACTGTGCCGCAGTTTTCCGGCGCCCATGGCGGGCAATCCGGGAAGGTTCGGGGCCATTTTGAGCAGATCCGGGAGGGGCACCGTAGATATGAGGTGCCGGTATCCGATCTCCCGGTTGTTGTCGGTGACAACGACCTTTCTCCCAACATCAATACGGGCAACACCCGTATCCAGGGCAAGGAGGTCATCCAGACCGTCGGCCAGCATCATGGGGAGCATCTCGATTCCACCCCGTGTGGGATAATGGAAAACGGCATTGTAACCGAAGGTCCCGGAATCCCCCCCCCTGGCGGCCATCTCCATCTCCTCCGCCGTGGGACGGGGGATGGACCATGAGGTCCAGGATGTCTCCATCTCGTCCAGGGGGTGGACATAGAGCTTTCGGTTGTAGGGGATCATGAAGAGTTCGGCCAGGGTGTCCCCGAACTGTGCCCTCGCCCACCGGGCAAACGATGGGTCGACCGGCATCACTGCCTTTGCGGCGCGCCGAGAATCACGGATGCACCTTTTAACCAGGTCAGGCCGCAGGGAGCCGAAGTTGGCCTGTATGGGAAAGGGAACATACGTTTCCTCGAGAAAAACCGATGCATTCCGGACATGTTCGGTCAATCTCCCGGCAAGCTCTCCGATGATCATATCGCGGACCCAGCCATCCCTGAGGTGGAGAAGATGCCCGGTATAGTCGAAGGCAAATCCATCCACCGTCTCCGTGCGGCAAAGGCCCCCGACCCTGTTTTCCCTTTCCAGAACCAGTACCTCCACATCCGCCCTTCGCAGGGTACGGGCTGCGGACAGCCCCGCCAGCCCGGCGCCGATTATGACGACGGGCTCCCTATGGGACATGAATGATCACCATTGCAGCCACCTCTTTTCAAAACTCCTTCCAGACCCGGGAATCAGAGGGTCATGTCGAGCCGCTTCAGCCATACGGCGACTGCCAGAATCAGGGCGGATACCGTTCCCAGGAGCACCAGCGCGGTGGTCTCGGTCCCGAAGACCATGGCCAGCGCCGCGAGCCCCAACAGGAACGCCGCGCCATAGCTGACACCGACTGTCTGCCTCACCGACAGTTTCCAATTCCTGAGGCGGATGGCGAAGTGGTCCGGACTCCCCTTCATGACGGGGATCCCCCTCATCCATCGGACCATCATGACGAACAGGGTGTCGAAGATGGGAACGCCTAGGATGAGGATGGGGGCCAGAAGCGCCACGTGGTTATTCCTCGAGTACTCCGTCGTCATCCCGAGGGCTCCGAGCATGAACCCGACAAAAAGGCTTCCGGCATCACCCAGAAAGATTCGCGCGGGGTGTGAATTGTACATCAGAAACCCCAGGAGCGCCCCCAAAAGGGCAATGGCCATAAACGCCAGCCCCTTCTGGCCGGCTGCGAGAGCCAGGATAATGAGAAAAAATGCGGCAATGGCCCCAACCCCGGCGGACAGCCCGTCCATGATGTCGATGATGTTAAAAGCGTTGGTCAGGCCCAGAAGCCAGAGAAAGGAAAGCGGAAGGGACACAACAGGAGGAAGAAAGGCGATCTTGATGGCGATGCCCGCCTTCATGACCACCAGCACGGCCAGGGTCTGCCCCAGCAGCTTCGTCCTGAACGGCAGGTCTCCCATGTCATCCAGAAACCCCAGGAGAACAACCAGGTTCCCGCCGAGGAGCAGCGCCAGGCTCTGCCGGTCCAGATGGGCAAACGGTGAGAAGCCCACGAGGAAAGAGACGAAGACCGCGATCCCCCCCATGTAGGCCACCGGCTTCTCGTGCACCTTGAGCCGCCCGTCGGGTCTGTCCACGAGACCGATGCGGTGCGCCGTCTCCACTATCCAGGGGGTTATGGCCAGCGACACCCCCAGCGAAACGGCGAAACAGAACAGGTATGCCGGAGGGGTCCAGTCCATGACGGCTATTCTTTTCGCCCCTTTCCCCTGGACAACAGGAGATAATAATCCTCAATTTCCTCCTGGGTTCGGCGGAAATCGAAAAACCTGTGGACACGCCGGGACCCTCTTTCCCCCCACTCCCGGGCCTCCTCTCCCATGTTCATGACCCTCTCCATGGCCCCTGCAAGGGCCAACGGGTTCGAGGGAGGAACAATGAGACCGGTGCGCCCCTCTTCCACCATGCCCGGCACGTTCCCCACCCTTGTCGCCACCACAGGCAGCCCGGCCGCCATGGCCTCGAGGACGACGAGAGGGCCTCTTTCGGACAGAGAGGAAAGGACGAAAAAGTCGGAAGCCCGATAGATGTCCTCCACATCCTCCCGCATTCCCAACAGGCTGACGCTGTCGGAAAACCCCTCCCGGGCACTGATCGAGCTTAACCTTTGCCTCTCGGGACCATCACCCACGATCAACAGGAACGGGCTGACACCTCGGGATTTCAGGATGCCCAGGGCATCGAACAGGACCGTAAATCCCTTTTCCCGGACCAACCGCCCGACAAGAATCCAGACCCGGGCGCCCTCAGGAATGCCGAGGGCGGCTCTCAGTACGCTTCGATCCCGTTTCAGTTCCTCGTTGATCTCGACTCCATACGGGAAAACCTTCCGGGTCGGCCCCCAAAAAAATTCAGGCGCTACCGGGTTGCCTGAAGGTAGAGAAAAAACGATCTCGGCCTCGACCATGGGGCCGGTTACCGAACAGGCCAAACGCCGGAAGATGGATTCACGCTCATGATGAATGGTATTGAGCACGTGAAGTTTCCTGCCGAAAAGCCCCATAAGGCGGACAAGGATGTTCGAATGAAACATATGCCCCTGAAGGATCTCCGGACCAAACCCTTTCACAACGGAAAAAAAGCTTCGAAGTCCGGAAACGGAAATTCTGCCTCTCCTCTGTCCCAACTCGAACACCGGCACATCTTCGCTCCGGATGGCATGGGCGAACCCGCCGCCGGACATCAGCGAGACAACGCCCATCCGAAACCTCGACCGGTCATGATGGCGGGCCATCCAGACGAGCATCCGCTCCGCCCCTCCAACGGTGAGTCCGCTGATGACGTGAAGCACCCCTATCCGGTCATCCGTGGGGCCGAGTTTACCAATTGACGGCAAGCCGTCACCCCTCCTATACTCGCAGCTTAAGCATACAATATTTGATATGATCGCAAAAAGTCCATTCGTGGCTTTTTGCTCCACGGAAAGCGAAAAGTGTCATTTTCACTTTCCTCACAAATCAATGACTTATGCCGCAAGCCATTGATTTGGGCGTCCCATGAGGGGCGCATTGATGACTTTTTACGAAGTCATCAATATTTCTTGCTATGAATTTTTTTCATACTATATCTGATTGGGTCGTAAAAAGTCCACATTAAGGCTTTTTACGAAGTCATCATATCTGTATGCGGGTGGAATTCAAGCACCATTTAGGCTGTCTCCGGCCGCGTGAGGAAAGAAAGGACCCGGATGGCTCTTTTCCCGGCAAGCAAAAAAATCACCGAGGAGTTCCGGGCGTTTTTGAGCACCCCCCGTTTTTCCACCGGATCTCCCCCGCGGCAGGATCCCGCGTGGCCGAGAATATCCGTGATAACCCCGTCTTTCAACCAGGCGGAATTCCTTGAGCGCACCATCATCTCAATCCACAATCAGGAATATCCCAACCTGGAGCATATCGTCATAGACGGCGGTTCGACGGATGGAAGCGTTGACATCATCAAGCGCTACGGGAAAGTCCTGAAATACTGGCACAGCCGCACGGACCGGGGCCAGTGCGACGCCATCAATATGGGAGCGGACATCGCCACCGGCCGTTTCATGACATGGGTCAACTCTGACGACCTCCTCCTTCCGGGGGCACTGGTGAAGGTGGGAACCATTATCCGCGATAACCCCGGCCTTGATCTCGTCTACGGAAACCAGGTTGAGATCGACCGGGACGACATTGTAACCAAACGGGTGTTCACAGTGGACTTCGACATTCATGACTTCCTGTACGAGGTCAACATCATCATAAAGCAGCAGTCGGCCTTCTGGAGTACGGACCTGTTTAAGCGGGTCGGCGGCCTCAATGATTGCCCCTACGCGATGGATTATGACCTGTTCTACAGGATGTTCATGCAGGGGATGAGATGCCGCCGCCTGGACGATTTTCTCTCGGCCTTCCGTGTCTACCCCCAATCACTGACAGGCTCAGGGGAGGTGGGCAGGTCCCGGGGCGATACGGTGGATACCATCTTCGCGGATTACCTGGGAAGGGAAAGAAGCCTGTTGGACAGAACGGTAATGAAGGCCTGGTATAAAACCAGGCGTTTTGCGAAAGAGCCGAGGGCGCTTGCCGCCGCACTGGAACACAGGTTGGGGAGCCTGTCAGGGAAATTGCAAAAAACCGTCCGGCGCTTAAAGGTTCATTTGAGCAGCTCCGATTCATAGCCGTTTGGACTTGGACCTGATTTCATCCAGGTATTTTCGGGCTGTATCCGTTGCCCTCTGGTCGAATTGCCCGTATTTCGCGACCTCACCCAATATATCTCCGGCCTCATCCCACCGCCTCAGGCCGGCCAGGGCTTTGGCCATGTCGATCCTGATCCACGGTGAAGATGGATAACGTTCCAGAGCCTTTCTCAGATAGAACAGGGCCTTCCCGTAATCCCCTGCCGATCCGGCCAGTTTCGCCAACTCCCATGGAGGATAGGGGCTCCTGCTCATGA
>JAADHJ010000030.1 GCA_013151915.1 Deltaproteobacteria bacterium | reverse complement strand
CGTGGAGTAAAAAGCCATTAAGGACTTTTTACGACCCTATAAAAGTTGATGACTTCGCAAAAAGTCATCATCGCGCCCGGTGAAAGGCGCTCAAATCGAAGATTTGTGAGGAAAGTGAAAATGACATTTTTCGCTTTCCGTGGAGTAAAAAGCCATGGATGGACTTTTTATGACCCTCCCCTCGATGCGGTGGGAGATATGACCACCACACTGGGTCCCGGTTATACTCATATTTACACGGGGGGCGGCAAGGGAAAGACAACGGCATCCCTGGGCCTGGCCCTGAGGGCGGTTGGGAACGGTCTCAGGGTCCTTGTAATACAGTTTTTAAAGGGTAGAAAGGAAATGACAGGTGAGAGAAAGGCAGCCCTCAGGCTTGCTCCGGATCTGGAGATACGACCCCGGGGCGGCGAAGGCTTTGTCGGACCGGGCGAGCCGTCCGAGGAGGACCGTTTTCAGGCGGGCGTTGCTCTTGCCGAGGCCTTCGATGAGGCTGACTCCGGGAACTGGGATGTCATTGTTTTAGACGAAATCAACGTCGCCGTCCATCTCGGCCTCATCCCCCTTGGGGAGGTCCTGGTCCTGCTCGACTCCAGACCTGACGGTCTGGAATTGATTCTTACCGGCAGGATGGCCCCTCCGGGACTTATGGATCGGGCCGACCTTGTAACGGAGATGAGGGAGGTAAAGCATTATTTTAATGCGGGCGTCAATGCTCGCAAAGGGATTGAGAAATAGGGGGCTTCACGCCTGCGGCGTGATGTTTGGGAGTAGGGAAGCATGGGAGATATTATGGTGAAGGAAAAAAAGATCAGGGTCCTGATCGCCAAACCGGGCCTGGACGGTCACGACCGTGGTGCCAAGGTTGTTGCCAGGGCACTGAGAGATAGAGGCTTCGAGGTGGTCTATACCGGGCTGCACCAGACCCCGGAGCAGATCGCCGCCGCTTCAGTTCAGGAGGGGGTGGACGCTGTGGGTCTTTCTATTCTTTCGGGATCCCATGGGACCCTGGTCCCCAGGATCATAGAGCAGCTCCAGGAGAGGAATGCGGGTGAGATACCTGTATTCGTGGGCGGCATCATCCCCGCTGAGGATATTGCGGAACTGAAGAGGGTTGGCGTTTTCGAGGTCTTTACCCCCGGGACTCCCACTTCCGAGATTGCGGAATCCATTTCCCGGGCCGTCGGCCGGGATTGAATGACGGCCACAACTGTTTCAACCTCAAGAGGGGATGGCTGGGCCGTCGTCCGTCTTTGCACCCCTGGAGGGCTGAATAAACTCGGGACCTCCACCCTCGAATCCCTGAGGGATGTGCTGAAGGCCCTTCTGGCCGATTCAGGCGTAAGGTGCCTCGCTCTCCTGGGGGAAGGGGGGGCATTCGCTGTTGGTGCGGATCTCAGGGAGATTTTGAAGCTTGACCCGCGTTCGGCCAGGGAATTTTCTCTCCTTGGGGATGGTGTTTTCAGGATTATGGAGAAAAGCGATGCCGTTGTCATAGCCGCCGTTGACGGATTCTGCCTCGGAGGCGGTCTGGACCTGGCGCTTGCCGCGGACTGGCGTCTGGGCACGGACCGCTCTATTTTCGGTCATCCCGGATCTGATCTGGGTATTATTACCGGTTTTGGAGGGACCCAGAGGCTCGCCCGTCTCATCGGAGGGAAGGCCGCTCTCGCTTGGGCATTGGAATCACGAAGGGTGAAGGCCCATGAGGCCCTCAGAGCCGGGCTCCTGCAGGAGGTCTGCACCCCCGAGGAGTTCGAGACGAGGCTTGAAGAAAGGATCCGGCATTTTCTTTCCCTGCCTGCCGGGAGGCTCAATGGTGCTAATGCCGCCATAGTTTGAAGAACTGTTTCGACCCTATAAAAAGGGATCATCGCGAAAACGAGTACCTGGTTTTGAAACCTGTTTTCTCACGCCCGCTTGTCACACATAAAACGTGACTCGCTCAAGACGCAAAGGACGCAAAGAAGTGCCGAAGATGTTCAGGAATAAAGGTATTCCCCTCACCCAACCGCTCCCTGGTCGGAGCGGGATTTCCCTGAAATCGGCTGATTATCCTTGCGCCCGGGGTCAAAGTTCACTTTTATCCCGGGCAACAAGGATCAACAGCAACCTGGGTGAGGTGACGCGCCTTCCTTTGCGAGCTTTGCGGCTTTGCGTGAGACGAATTGGTGTTAACGCAATGGGGACACATTATTGTGATGAACCATAAATAATGGATAAGACGATGATAGAAAAGGCCCTTCAGGGGGACAGCCTGGCCCTTGGCCGGCTCGCCAGATCGGTGGATGATCTTGATGCCGGCGCGGCCCGGATCATCAGTGATCTCTTTCCCATGGGCGGCAGCGCTCACATCGTCGGCATAACCGGACCGCCGGGGGCCGGCAAGAGCACCTTGATAAGCGCGCTTATCCGTGAGGAACGTTCCCGGGGTCGGCGTGTGGGCGTCCTGGCTGTGGATCCGACAAGCCCTTTTTCCGGCGGCGCCGTCCTGGGGGATAGGATTCGAATGCAGGAGCATGCCACTGATCCGGGGGTGTTTATACGCAGCCTGGCATCCAGGGGTCATCTGGGGGGGCTTTCGCGATCCATCCTTCCCCTCATCACCCTTCTGGACGCGGCCCGGTTCGATACAATCATCCTGGAGACGGTTGGGGTTGGACAGGAGGATGTGGAGGTCAAGGATCTCGCCCACACAACCGTTTTCGTCACCGTACCCGGGCTGGGCGACGGGATTCAGGCCATGAAGGCCGGTGTTCTCGAGATTGCCGATATCTACCTTGTAAACAAGGCCGACCTTCCCAATTCCGAATCCGTGGCAAGGGACCTGAGGTCGCTGGCGAACCACGCCGTGAACGAATCGGGCTGGGTTCCTCCTGTACTCATGACGGTGGCGTCCCGGGGGACGGGCGTGCCGGAACTGGCCGAAAAAATCAACGGTCACTGGAGTTATCTTAAAGAATCCGACGGGCTGGGGGCGTGGTCCACGGCTTCGGCGGAAATGTCCATAAGACAAGCTATCCGCGGTGAAGTGGAGGCCCGGGTGTTGGAGGCCTTTCACGGGGACGACGAGGCCCTTAAAGAGGATATCCGAAGGGTCGCCGACAGGGAGGAAGACCCGCTGGCGGTTGCGCGGCGGTGGATTGACAGGTTGATAGGGTCGTAAAAAGTCCGCTCATGGCTTTTTACTCCACGGAAAGCGAAAAATGTCATTTTCACTTTCCTCACAAATCTTTGATTTGGGCGCCCCTTAGTGGGCGCATTGATGACCTCGTAAAACTGCTCGTTGAACTCTGGACTCTGGACCCTGGACTCTGGACTCTTGGACTTGTTCGCCCCATTGAACGTTGAACCCTGAACGTTGAACTGGTCTATCCCTCTGGACTCTGGACTTAAAGGGAGATCTCTATGGATTTCTACGATGTCATTCGAAACCGGCGCAGCTGCAGGGTCTTTACGTCCGACCCTGTCCCCCGTGGCATCCTGGAGAGGGTCGTGGAGGCCGCCCTCTGGGCTCCCTCGGGGAAGAACCGCCAGAACTGGAAGATTTTCGTGGTCACGGGCGGGAAGAAGGAAGAACTGACGGATATTGCGGAAAGATCCTTTCCTTTCCTGGAGCCGAGTCTGAGAGAGCTTTACGATGAGAAAATCGTTTCCTTCACCCGGAATTTTTTTAAAACCCTGGGCGGCGCTCCCGTTCTTCTGGTGTTCTACTCACAGCCGACGGAAGAGGGCCTGTTTGTGGACACCCAGTCCGTATCAGCGGCCATCGAGAACGCGCTCCTTGCAGCAACCTACGAAGGGCTTGGGACCTGCTGGATGACCAACCCCGTTCATCTCCGGGACGAGGTTGACGAAGCGCTGGAAGTCGAGGGGATGAACCTGATCGCGTTTGTTCCCATCGGATATCCGGGCAAGGAACCACCCACCCCGCCGAGGAAGGAAGGGCGGGTGAGTTGGGTAGGTTTTGAATAGACTCATAAAGATGCACTCTATTCAAAACCAGGTGTAAGGGAGTATGGGGGGTGTGGATGTATGGGAATATCGAAGTATCGAGGTTTCTGAACCTCTGGACTCTGGACTCTGGACTCTGGACTTGATATGTCCCGTTGGACATTGGACATTATAGGGAGACCCCCATGGAAGATTTTGAGAAGATCGCCGGTTCCTACAACACCGTCCCGGAGAGCGAAATCAAGGCCAGGATCGGTCGGTTTCAGGAGATCCTCCGAAGGGAAGGGATCGATGTCGTCCTGATCCAGCAGCTCATCGACCGTTTTTACTTCACCGGTTCCATACAGGATGGGGTGGTTATAATCCCCGCCGCGGGTGACCCGCGCTACCTGTGCAGGCGCAGCATCGAGAGGGCGCGAAGGGAGACTCCGCTGGAGGTGGTCCCCTTCAAAAGCTTCAAGGAGATTCCCCCCGCTCTGGAGGCGGCAGGAATCCCCGGCCGGGGCAGGGTGGGGCTTGAGCTCGACGTGATTCCGGCGGCCCTTTACCAGCGCTATTTAAAGCTGCTTCCCGACGTTTCCCTGGTGGATGCAGGATCCCTTGTGCGAGAGGTTCGGGCCGTCAAATCAACCTACGAGATCGAAAGGATTCGCACGGCAGGGGTCCAGGTGGACAAGGTGATGGAACTCGCCGCCCAATGCCTCCATGACGGTATGCGCGAGGTGGATTTTGCCTCCACCCTGGAGAAGCGCGCCCGGGAACTTGGGCATCAGGGCATCCTCAGGATGCGGGGTTTCAATCAGGAGCTGTTCTACGGTCACATCATCACCGGCGAGCATTCCGCGCTCATGTCCCATATCGACGCACCGTCCGGCGGAATGGGGGTCAACCCATCCATAGCCCAGGGGGCCGGTTTCAGGGCTATCAGGAAGGGTGAACCGGTGAGCGTGGATTTTGTTGGATGCGTGGAGGGGTATCTCATCGACCAGACGCGCCTCATGGTCATGGGAAGTCTGGCTGTGGAACTCGTTCAGGGCTTCGTGCAGGCCCGGGCCATTCAGGACGCGGTCGTTGCCGCGGCCGCTCCAGGAGTGACCTGGGGGTCGCTTTACGAAACGGCCGGCCGGGAGGCCGAAAACCTGGGGGTTTCGGATCGCTTCATGGGGCCTCCGGGCGAGCAGGTGCGTTTTGTGGGACACGGGGTTGGCCTTGAGGTCGATGAATTTCCCTTTCTTGCCCCCCGTTTCGAACAGGTCCTTATCCCTGGAATGGTGTTCGCCCTGGAGCCTAAGATCTTCCATCCGGGCAAAGGGATAACGGGCATAGAGGATACATTCCTGGTAACCGACAACGGGTTGGAAAGGTTGACGGTAACGCCGAGAGAGATTATCGCCCTGCCATAGCTTTACGCCTCTCCTCAGCGCGGTACTTTAGCTCAGACACTTGTTTTCCCATGGGCCTCAGGCCCCCCGCAATCCGGCCTGAGGACGGTTTTTCGGCCTTTTGTCGGGTTTGGTGCCCTGCTTTCAGGGGTTAGTCTGCGTTTTCATGGATTTTCCTTGACATGGTTAAAACAGTGTTATAAATATTGTAGTCATGTTCCATGATCGAACAGCATCTTGAAAGTGCCGTTATCGGCTACACCTGGTTGTGGGTATTCCCCCACGGCCGTTTTTTTTCACCAAATCCGGGTTTTCCGCCCGACGGGGGGGCGCAATATAGGACCGAGCGGCCAATGGCCCGGGCACTGCGGCGACCGCCGTTTCCCCGATGTTTCAGGCGGTCAGGGTGCCATTCATAAGGAGGGTACGTAAGAGCCATGTCCAACGACAGAAAGTATTTTCAGCCCGAACTCGAGACCATGTCCGTGGAGAAGATCAAGGATCTTCAGCTTGAGAGGCTAAAGGCGCAGGTTAAATACATTTATGGCAACAATCCCCATTTCAAAAAGATTTATGATGAGGCCGGTTTTAATCCAGCCGACATCAAGACCCTGGATGATATAAGGAAAATCCCGTTTCTTGAGAAGAAGGAAGTCAGGAGCGGATATCCCATGGGTATCGTGACCGGAGATAAGAGCATTCTTCGCGAGATGCACAGCACATCGGGTACCACCGGCAAGCCGGTCCTGATCTTTGCCTCGGAGAAGGACATTGATCTCTGGAGTGATCGGTGCGCACGGGAACTCTGGATGACCGGTCTGCGGCCGGGCGATATTTTTCTCAACTCCTTCGGCTATGGCCTGCCCACGGGCGGTGCCGGATTCCACTACGGCGCACAGAAGATGGGCGCCTGCCCCATCCCGCTTTCCGGCGGCCAGTCAGACCGGATGGTGGATCTCCTTGTCGACCTCCCGATCACCGCTTTCTGCGCGACTCCGTCCTTTGCCCTCTATGTAGGCCAGAAAGCGCAGGAAAAGGGCTTCGATTTGGCCAAGGATTCCACGTGCAAGATCGGCCTTTTCGGAGCCGAGCCATGGCCCTGGGCCACCCGGGAGAGGATACAGGAGCTTTACGGAATCAAGGCCTTCGATGAATTCGGCATGACCGAGTTTCTTGGGCCTGGAATGACCGCCGAGTGCGAGGCCCGGGCCGAGGATGTCCCCCAGAGGATGCACATCTGGGCGGATCACCTCCTTGTGGAATGCATCAACCCCGATACCGGGGAACCGGTAGGCGATGGCGAGGACGGCGAGATGGTGTGGACCAACCTGGTAAACACCGGTACGCCTCTAATCCGTTACAGAAGCCGCGACCTTGCCTCCATGACCTGGGCGCCGTGCCCATGCGGACGAACCCATCCAAGGATGGCCGGGATCAAGGGGCGTTCGGACGATGCCGTTTCCATTAGTGGGCTCATCGTTTTTCCGAGCCAGGTGGAGGAGGCCCTTTCGCGCTTCCAGGAGATGGGGGCCAATTTCAGAATGATCATAGAAACCGACAAGAGGGGAATGGACTTTTTCACCCTGAGGATCGAACTCAAGGATAAAGCCTTCTTCAATGACGCTGCCCTCATTGAGAATCTCAGACTGAAGATGAAGCAGGCCGTCAAGGGGCTTACCGACGTCAACCCCAAGGTCGTGGATCTCATCGGTCCCGATGAGCTTCCAAGGGTCACCGGAGGGGAAGGCAAGACCGCCAGCGCCCGTGTGGAGGACCGCAGGAAGAAGTAGCCCGCCCGGCAAAACGGGTCGAAGAGACTTTTTGCGAGGTTGTCAATGAATGACAGCCTGAACAGGAATAAAAACGGAGATACTATAAAACGGAAGGAGGTGTGAGTATGGAGCGAAAACGTATGAGGGCTCAAATTACCGAGGAGGACCTTCGTTTCTCCGAGAATATCGAGCCAAAGGAGTCGTTGGAGACCTGGCAGAAGGTCATAGGCGCAGCATGGGATATGACCATCGTCGCCGTTGCCTACAACGATATGCGGATCCCCATCGGGAGAGTGTCGGAGACCTTGGAGGCGCTTGAGCAGGAGATCTCCGCAGTCAGCGATGAGGTCACTCTTGACATCATCGAGGAGGAGATCAAAACAGGCATTCGCCACTTTTCCGACATTCTGGAAAAGGCCAGGGACAGCAGGGAGATGATGGACCGAATTCTCCGGGCCACCTGGAATAAAAGGATCCAGCTTAAGAAGTAAACGGCTGAGTGCAGCCACGATTGTACGAAAGGAGAAATGGATATGGCAGAGGCGACTATCCCCACTTTCATGAGGGGAAAAGACAAAATCATGTCCCTCCCGGATGCGGTTAAGACTTTCGTAAAGCCTGGTACCTGCATCTGCCCGGGCGGCTTCAGCTACACCAAGAAGCCCTTCGCCCTGGCCCGTGAGGTAATCCGCCAAAAGATCGGCGACCTCTTCGTTACCATGAACGGCGGTGCCTCCATAGCGGATTTCTGGGCCGGCGCCGGCCTGGTCAAGCTCATGGATACGACATATATCGGCCTGGAGGGTGTTCAGCCGGTGGCGTACAACATCAGGCGGTCCATCCAGGACGGCACCATCGATATCGAGGACTACTCCAATTACGGCTATGGCCTCAGGACGGTTGCAGGCCGCTACGGCTGGCCTTTTGCGCCGTTGATGTCCGAGTTCGGATCGGATCTTTGCGAGAACGATACCTTCGCCAAGATGGGTATGCGCGGCAAGAAGGCCGACGGTTCATGGATACACCCCTCGGTTGCCCCCGCCCGTAGCGCTGTTATCGAGGACCCATTCGACGGCTGGGGACTGCGCCCCCACGATTTCGACGGCGGCGATAATGTTTCCAACCGGACAAACGCCCTGGAGCAGGTCCGTGAGTCTACTGCCTATACCGGCAACAAAGGCGTCAAGGTTATCCTCGTGCCGCCCATCCTCCCCGAGATCGCCATCGTTCTCGCACAGAGGGTCGGCGAAAAGGGTACGTGCAGGATCGAGGGGATTCTTGGTCCTGATGCCGAGCAGGCCATCGCCGCCAAGAACCTCATCATTCAGGCCGAGAAGGTCGTCAGCGAGGCAGAGCTTCGTGCCCAGCCTTATTCCAACAACATTTCCATGCAGTTCGTCGACGCCATCGTCGAGGTTCCCTATGGCGGGTTCCCCGGTCAGGTCCCATACTACTACGATTATGACTGGGATTTCTGGCGCGCATGGGCACAGCTGAACAAAAAGCCCAAGGATGAGGTTAACGACTTCATGTATGACTGGGTATGTGACGATGAGTGGACCTTCCTGAGCACGCGTCCGGGCGATGGTTATCCCACCATCACCGGCACCAAGGGCCTTCAGAGGCTCTTCGAGCTCCGTGCCGATGCCATTTACGGCTACAAGCCCGGTCTGGCCAGGCCTCTGTAAGGGCCGAGGATAATCTTCTTGTTAATGAGGAGGTAAACAATGTCTGTAATTAAGCAAGACGATCCCAAGGGCTGGACTCATGTGAACGACGCAGAGTACGAAGCCTATTGTGAGGAGAAAGGGCTCGATCCGGAAAAGTACACCACGATGGAGCTTCTGACCATCGCTGCCGCCCGGCAGTGCTACGACTATTCCTTTATTTTCGCGGGCACGGGTCTTCCCATGATCGGGTGCATGATGGCCCAGCACACCTACGCCCCCCACGGCATGATCATCATGGAGGCGGGGATTCTCGATCCTACGCTTATCGAGGTTCCCATCTCGGTTTCCGAGGCGCGCGGCGGCTACCTGGCCGGCGGTCTGTCCAACATGGCCGACACGTTCGGTACCTACGCCCAGCGCGGTTTCTGCACCTTCGGGATGCTTGGCGGCGCCGAGTGCGACAAGTATGGAAACCTCAACTCCACTGCCATGGGCGGCTACTACTCCAAGAACGCTCGTGACGATGGAAAACCCGGACCGACCGTGAGATTCGCCGGCTCTGGGGGCGCCAACAATATCGCCTCTTATGCCGATGTCGGTCTGGCCATGATGGTACAGGAGAAGAGGCGCTTCCCCGAAAAGAATGAGTACATCACGTCCATCACAGGATCGAGAGGCCCTCTGGGTACTTCCGAGGACAGGTTCCATTATGGCCTGTTCCGCGGTGGGTCAACCACCATCGTTTCCGACCTGGCCATTTTCCGCAGCAACCCTGACACCGGTGAGCTTGAGATGTCCGAGGTCTATCCTGGTGTGGAAGAGCAGATGGTTTTCGACAATGTAGGTTGGGAGCTGAAGACGGCGAAGGACTTTTCTCCTTTCACCGCTCCGAAGTATGAGGAGATCAAGATCGCGAGAATGATCTGCGACCCGAACCGTATCTATCTTGGCCGGAAGACCAAGAGGGATCTGGCCGCGGAAAAGTAGGATATCGAGCCGGGGGGAGTGGTTTTCCGCTTCCCCCGGCTTTATTTTTCCCCTCCAGGGGGTGAATAATCAGGGTTGTTTCGCGCCGGTGGGTTTCGCTCGCCCAAAGGCGGGGTAGTCGGCCTGCGCGTCATGAATATCATCATTTCAGAAGGAAGGGCAAAGGTATATGTTTGACGATTTCAACTTCAAGATTCTGGAGTTTGAGAAAAAACTGGCCCTGGATGATATCCAGGAAAAACTGGGAAAGATGGAAGACGCCCCGGGCACCTACGCTTCCCTGGGGGAGCGGGGGGGACGATGGGTCCCCGACTCCTGGGAACTGCCGACTGTGTACTTTCCCATCGATGGGACGACACTTGAAGTAGTCACCAAGGATATGGACATCGGTGATGTTGACAAGTTTCTGTGTAAGCTGGCCCAGACACTGGGATGCAAGATCTTCAGCGAGTATCTGGAATACTCTTGAAAAATCAGTGCCAGGCGCCGGGGGTAATCCCTGGAACCCGGAAAGTGAAAATGACACTTTTCGCTTTCCGTTGAGTAAAAAGCCATTAATGGACTTTTTACGACCCTATCAACATTGAACTTTGAACTTCAAATTCCCGAGGGGGGAACGGAATGAAGGATCGGTTTACGAAAAACCCTGCGGCGCACGATTATTGGAAAAAGGGGAATGAGCTTTTCGACCAGGGCAAGACGGTCGCTTCCCTTGAGTATTTCGAAAAAGCGATCCGGAACGATCCCGACTTCGCGGAGGCCTACAACGGCATGGGGGTCGCCTTCTACGAGAAAAGGGATTATCCCAGTGCGCTGGAGTGCTACAAGAGGGCATTGATGATCAAGCCCGATTTTGTGGAGGCCATGAACAACCTGGGGACGGCTTTTCTTTTTCTCGGGCGTTTTCCCGACGCCGCAATGGCCTATGAGAAGGTCGTGGAGATCCAGCCTGACATGGCCGAGGCCTTCAACAACCTTGGTCTGGTCTATGAGCAGATGGAGCGCTCCGACGATGCCATAAAGGCCTACAGGAAGTTCAAGGAGCTCTGGAAGGGAAAGGGCACGACCCGGTATCTGCATG
The DNA here is from genome assembly GCA_013151915.1 of Deltaproteobacteria bacterium. Taxonomy (NCBI): domain Bacteria; kingdom Pseudomonadati; phylum Myxococcota; class Myxococcia; species Deltaproteobacteria bacterium. The sequence goes on along the minus strand of JAADHJ010000030.1, from coordinate 19,172 downwards.
CGGCCCAAGAGAGGATCGACAGATTGGAAAAAGGAAAGAAGTCGGGGATCGGAGAACCGCCACGTATGGAGAAGACCGTCAACTCCACAAGTTAGGTTATCAAAAATTCCCAGCAATGGGACGGGGGTGTCCCTCTAGCTTGCCCCCCCTCCTGGAGGGGCATCCTCGGTTTTTTTCTGAGACGGGGGTGCCGACGGCGGGTCTGTTCCGACCGTAAGTGACAATCCGATTTTTTCAAATAATATTGATGACTTCGCAAAAAGTCATCAATGCGCCCGGAGAGGGCGCCCAAATCGATGGCTTGCAACGTAAGCTATTGATTTGTAAGGAAAGTGAAAATGACACTTTTCGCTTTCCGTTGAGCAAAAAGCCACGAATGGACTTTTTGCGACACTATCAATATTGGGGTCTGCGGATGGTAAAGAGGAAAAAAAGCGACTATATCATCCATTCCGTTGATCATGCGTTTGATGTTCTTGAGGCCTTTCGCAGCAGTGATCCCGAAGTCGGCGTTACCCAACTGTCAAAGTTGCTCGGCCTCCATAAGAACAATGTTTTCAGGATACTCGCCACCCTTGAAAACCGTGGTTACGTGGAGCAGAATCCGGAGACCGGAAATTATCGCCTGGGGTTAAAAGCGTTCGAGGCCGGGCAGGCCTATCTTCGCCACACAAACCTCCTTTCAGTTTCTCAGCCGTGTATGATATCCCTTACCGCGAAATTGAGGGAGAATGCCTATCTGTCCGTCCTGCGGGGCGACTATGTTTTTTACCTTGACGAGGCCATTTCCGATCAGAAGATTCAGGTGGTATCGCGCCTTGGTTCCAGGGTGGCGCCGCACTGTACCGCCACCGGCAAAGTGTTTCTTGCCTTTATCGAGGCGGAGCAGGCTGAAGGGATTTTGAAGCATCTTGATCTGGAGAGGTTTACCCCAAACACCATTACGGATCCGGATCTCCTGAGAAAGGAGTGGAGGTCCATAAGGGCGTCGGGTTTTGCCGTCGACCGTGAGGAGTGGAATCTGGGTCTTAAGTGTGTGGCGGCGCCGATTCTGGATTACTACGGCAAGGTCCAGGGGTGCATATCCGTCAGTGGGCCGACTAATAGAATGTCCATTGAACGGATCAAAAAGGAGATAGCGCCCGAGGTCCTGTCACAGGCCAGGGAGGTTTCCAGGAAAATGGGATATCTGGTCGGCAAGGGGAATACGCCCGGCGAATAGATCACTGTTCCTTGACTTCTCCCAGTCTCATCAATACAATCCTGATTTATTTCCGAGTAAACATTTATTAGGGTCGTAAAAAGTCCATTAATGGCTTTTTACTCCACGGAAAGCGAAAAGTGTCATTTCCGCTTTCCTCACAAATCTTCGATTTGGGCGCTCTTTAAGTGGGCGCATTGATGACTTCGCAAAAAGTCCATCAAACGGGATTTATGCGGAGCGTGCATCCTGAGATGGGTTCGCTTCGCTCCTTCGGTAAGCTCAGGATGGTGAGCCTGTCGAACCGCTGGCGGGGAAGGGTTTCCATGGAGTTTTACACCGGTTCCGTTACAGGGTTGAGAGATGCCCTCCCTGAATTAGGGGATGGCAGGGCAAGGAGGAAAAGATGACCTACACGAAGCGGAAAAAGTCGGATTACATGATCCAATCCGTGGATCACGCTCTTAACGTCCTTGAGGCGTTCCAGGGCGATGAGGACGAGATTGGAATCACCGAACTCAGCCGCCGCTTGAGACTGCACAAAAACAACATTTTTCGCATCCTTGCGACGTTAGAGAGCCGGGGCTATATTGAGCAGAACACCTCTACGGACAACTATCGATTAGGGTTGAAGACTTTGGAGTTAGGCCAGACTTTTATTCGTCATGCGGGCCTCCTGCGTGTGGCGCGTCCTGTCATGGAGGCGCTGAACAAAAAAGTTAACGAGACCATTTACGTTGGAATACTTAAGGATCGTCATGCTTTTTACCTGGATGTGGCGGAGTCGAATAATACGGTCAGGGTTCTCTCTCGCGTTGGGTGCCGTGTGCCGACCTACTGTTCCGCCATCGGCAAGGCGCAATTGGCATATGAGTCCATGGAAGACATCATGAGCGTTCTCGGTCGGAAGGAACTCAAGCAGTATACCCGAAATACCATTTCAGACCGCGACCTCATCATCAAGCACTTGATGGAAGTCAAGGAAAAGGGCTATGCCATAGACGACGAGGAGTGGGATGAGGGTGTTAGATGCGTGGCCGTCCCCATTTACGATTATACCCGTAAAGTGGTGGGGGCCCTGTCCATATCCGCCCCTTCGGTGAGAATGACCCTTGAAAAGATCAGGAAGGAGTATGTACCCCTCATAAAGAAGGCCTGTTCCGAGATTTCAGGGGGCCTGGGGTACCAATCGTTGGAACCGAATGAAGGGCATTGATCCTTTCTGCCGGACTTTCCCCCAAATCGCAAAAGGCTCTGAAAGGGACTTCCACATGAGAAAAAAGATGAAATTGAACGCTTCCGATATGGTCCTGCTCGTCGTCGATGTCCAGGAGAGGCTCGCAAAAGTGATGAAAAGGCGCGGCCAGGTGGTTGACGCCATCGGGGTTCTCCTCAGGCTGGCGGATCTCCTGGATTTTCCCGTCGTTCATACACAGCAGTATACCAAAGGCCTCGGCCCCACCGTTGAGCCTTTGGCAACGACCCTTAAGGGAATTGATCATGTCGAGAAGATCCATTTTTCCTGCTGTGGCGAGGAGGAATTTGTCAAACGGATGGACGCCCTGGGGCGCAGGACGGTACTCCTTACGGGCATGGAAACCCACATATGCGTTCTTCAAACCGCCCTGGACCTCATGGATATGGGCTATAATGTGCATGTTCCCTGGGATGCGGTGTGTTCCAGGTCGGATGACAACCGGGACTGGGGAATTCGTTTCATTCAGAGAGCCGGGGCGATTATCACCTCATCCGAGACGGCGGCCTTTCAGCTGCTGGGTCACTCGGGAACCCCCCAGTTCAAGGAGATATCATCGCTTCTCAAATAGGTGGACGTAATCCGGAGTCCTCACCAATTAAGCCATCAATATTTATGGACAGTCCCGGGGAGGAGATCCTCCTTTCCGGGAACGAGGCCGTTGCGCGCGCCTGTGTAGAATCGGGAGTTACTCTCGTTACAGGCTATCCCGGGACTCCCATCACCCCGGTTATTGAGGCCCTCCAGAACGGAAAAACGGAACTTAAGGCACAGTGGGCCATTAATGAAAAGGTGGCCATGGACATCGCCGCCGGCCACTCATGGGCCGGTCTCCGCACTCTCATTACCATGAAAATGTCCGGGTTGAACGTCGCTGCCGACACCGTCCTGTCTGTGGCGGCCTCCGGTACCGTGGGCGGTCTGGTCATTTACGTCGGCGATGATCCCAACGTTTATTACGGAATGGTCGAGCAGGATTCCAGATACTATGCCCTCCTTTCCTCAGCCCCCATGCTGGTTCCGGCCAATCCTCAGGAACTCCTGGATTTCACGAATCGCGCTTTTGCGCTGTCCGAGAAGATCGGGGGCCCTGTTTTCCTTCGAAGTACCACCGTCCTATCCTACACCTACAGCAAGGTGGTCCTTGGCGAGATCAGGAGAATAAGGCAGAAGGCCGGCTTTACCTTCGACGCCGACAGGTACACCAAGGCCGGTTCCCTGCGGTGTTTGAAACAACACCGGGACGCTCTCTTGAGGGTCGAGAAGGCCGGCGAGTTAACAGAGGATCTGAACAAACTTACCACAACCGGGACTTCCGTCGGGGTGATCGCCTCCTCCCTGGCGTGGGATTACCTGTGCGAGGTTCTTGAAAAAAACGACCTCGACCTTACCCGCTTGAAGGTATCCACCGCAAACCCCGTCCCCGGATCCAAGGTAAGCCAGCTCCTGACGTCTGTGGAAAAAGTACTTGTTCTTGAGGAACTTGAACCGCTTATCGAAGAAGCGGTGAGAGCGGAAGCGACACGCTGCGGCAGCAGGCCGGAGATCTTCGGCAAAGCGGAGGGACTCATTCCCCGTGTCGGGGATCTCTCACCCGACATCATAAAGGAGGCGTTATCGGAGGTCCTGGGTGAGGAGCTTGAGACGTGTCCCGGTGCGGGTCTGCCCGACCGTATCGGGGAGATGGAGGTCAATCGGCTTCTGACCTTCTGCGCGGGGTGTTCCCATAGAAGTACATATTTCGCTCTGATCAAGGCTATGGAAGGGCTGGGGCTTGATCCGGGCCGGACCCCCGTGGCAGGGGATATCGGGTGTACTATTCTCGGGATCAATGAGCCGTTCAAAATCTGCTGGACAGAGGTATCCATGGGAAACAGCATCGGCCTCGCAAGCGGATTTTTAGAAGCGGGTATGAAAAAGCCGGTAGTCGCCGCCCTGGGCGATGGCACCTTCTTCCATGCGGGCATACCTCCAATTATCGATGCGGTGTCGTCCGGCCGCGACCTGCCCATAGTCATTCTGGACAACAACTGGATGTCCATGACGGGATACCAGGAAAATCCAGGCACCCGGGATGGTCGGGGGCGTAGAATTTCCATCGAGGACGTCCTTTGGGGGCTCGGTGTTCGGAGCGTCAATGTCTGCAACCCCTACAGGCTGAAAAAAGCCACCAGGGCCTTCAAAAGGCTCCTGACCGCCGAAGGTGTAAACGTCCTGATAATGAGGGCGCCTTGTGTCGCCAGAAAACCGCCGGGCTATAAAATTCCGGTCAGAATCAACCAGAAAAGATGCCCCGGCTTTGAATCCTGTGAACGCACATGTTTAGAGGCCCTTGCGTGTCCTGCACTGGCCCGGGATGGTGACAGTGTCTTGATAGAGGAGGATTACTGCATGAGCTGCGGTCTGTGTGCCCATTACTGTCCCAAGGGCGCAATCAGCCACAGGTGGTTTGCGGCCAGGAGGAGAAGAAATGGAATATAATGTGGTGGCCGCCGGCATAGGAGGGCAGGGCCTGGTGCTTTTCTCCGAGATCTTCACAAAATCCATGCTCAGGGAGGGCCTTAACGCCAGTTTCTATGTGCATTCCGGCCTGGCTCAGCTGGGGGGATCAGTGAGAAGCCATATTCGGTGCGGGAAGAGAATATGTCCGAAAATCTCCATGGGCTGCGCGGACCTGATCGTATCCCTGGAAACGGCGGAAATACTCCACGCCATCCCGTATCTGAAAAAGGATGGGACGGCTCTCATAAGCAAGGTAAAACTGCAGCCCTACATGTCAAAGATGTCTCCGGAGGCATATCCTGCAGAGGAGGAGATCGGGGCAATGTTCGCCGTCAGCGGAGCTCAAGCCGTCTTCGTGCCCGCCGGCCGGATTGCCAGAAACGCCGGGCATATCCAGGCCGTCAATATGGCCATGCTCGGCTGCGTCGTCGCCCAATCCGGAATCGTTGAGACGGAAAGTGTCGTCTTGACCATCAGGGAAAACCTCGATCGTGGGGAGGATATCAACGTGGAGGCTTTCTGGAAGGGTTACGAGTTTGTCACCGGGAAGGATTACAACTAAATACTGCAGTTTTTGCCTTTTTTGCGTTAGGATTGATAGAATCGGCGTCCGCAAGTGACGGACCACACAAGGCTCATGTCATTGCGAGTGACCGAAGGGAGTGCGGCAATCCCGGGCGAAGCTGGAAAAGGATCTGGAGCCCGGAACGTGGAACGTGAAACTGGAACTTGGAAAAAAGGGAGTCATTGTGAGATGCAGAATAGGGTTTTCGCTGTTTCTTCTCTTGGCAATCGCCCTGTTTCCCGTTCCGGTTTTTGCGGGGCAATGGTACCTTGGCGGGACCCTGGAGAGGGTCAGTTTCGGGAGTGAGCTGGCCGATATTGACTTTGATGCGGATTTTGGGTTGGTGGGAGGATACCGGTATTCTCCCTATCTCGCCCTGGATTTCGTTCTTTCCGGCGGCGAGCATTTTGACAGGCTGGTCGGGTCGTATGTTACCTGTTCCAGCCTGGACATGGGAGTGAAATTCATTTTCAATGATGTCCTGCCGTTACAACCCTTCTTTATCGCCGGGCTCAGCAGCCATTATCTGGATTATGGATTTTCCACCCTCGATATCGAGGGAACCGGCCTGTTTGCCGGCGTGGGGCTTGAAGGCTTTCTGGATTCCGCCAATTCGGTTGGTTTGAGCGTAAAAACCCACTGGTGGACCGGCGAGGATCTCTTCTTCTCCTACAACGCCCGGACCACCTCGGTGGGGATCTTTTTCACCCACTATTTACGGGGGCCTTGAAACTGAACTGTTTTTTTATCAGTTTCCTCTATTTCACGCTGCATCCTGAGCGGAGGTTGTAATGACACTGAAAGATGTTTTTGGCAAACTTGAGCAAAAGAACAGGGAGGCCGAACTTGGCGGAGGGGAGGCTCGTATCGCCAAACAACACGAGGCCGGGAAGTTCACCGCCAGAGAGCGGATCGATCTGCTTCTGGACGAGGGGAGCTTCGTGGAGATGGGAAAGCTGGTAACCCACCGGTGCTCCGACTTTGGAATGGATAAGATGAGGATCCCGGGCGATGGGGTGGTCACCGGTTACGGGACCATCAACGGCCGAAAAATTTATATTTTCGCCCAGGATTTCACAGTCTTCGGGGGGAGCCTCAGTGGGGCCTACGCCGAGAAGGTCGTGAAGATCATGGAACTTGCCATGAAGCACGGAGTTCCGGTCATCGGATTGAACGATTCCGGTGGTGCAAGGATTCAGGAGGGGGTGGTGAGTCTGGCGGGTTACGCCGACATCTTTCTGCTCAATACGCTGGCCTCGGGAGTGGTACCCCAGATATCCGTCATCATGGGTCCCTGTGCGGGAGGCGCTGTTTACAGCCCGGCCATCACCGATTTCATAATCATGGTCAAGAAGAGCAGCTATATGTTTATCACCGGCCCGGAGGTCATCAAGACGGTTACCCATGAGGATGTGACCAAGGAGGATCTGGGCGGAGCCGTGACCCACGCTACCAAGAGCGGTGTCTGTCACCTTGCAGGGGAGGACGAGAAGGAGTCCCTTGGGATGGTCAGGGAACTCCTTTCCTTTATTCCACAGAACAATGCCGAAGACCCGCCCTTTGAACCCAACGACGACGATCCCCTGCGGGAGGATGAGGCGTTGAACGACATGGTCCCGGACAATCCCAACAAGCCCTATGATATCAAGGGAATCATCGCCACGGTGGCCGATGACAGGTACTTTTTCGAGATCCAGGAAAACTTTGCGCCCAACATGGTCACCGGATTCATGCGGCTTGGAGGCTACTCCGTGGGCGTAGTGGCCAATCAACCGGCCCACCTCGCCGGGTGCCTTGATATTAACGCATCCATAAAAGGCGGGCGGTTCGTACGTTTTTGCGACGCCTTCAATATTCCCCTCATCACCTTCGTTGATGTGCCGGGGTTTCTCCCCGGCCTGGACCAGGAGTATGGTGGGATCATCAAACACGGCGCCAAGCTTCTTTTCGCTTTCTGCGAGGCCACGGTCCCGAAACTCACCGTCATTACCCGTAAAGCCTACGGCGGAGCCTATGATGTCATGAACTCCAAGCATATCCGGGCCGATTTCAACTTTGCCTACCCTACGTCGGAGATCGCGGTGATGGGGCCGGAGGGGGCGGTTAATATCATCTTCCGCAATGAGCTGAAAAAGGCGGAAGATCCCGTTGCCCGGAAGGCTGAACTGGTCGAGGAGTACCGGGAGACCTTTGCGAATCCATACAAGGCGGCCGAGCTGGGTTACATTGACGAGGTCATTTGGCCCCAGCAGACCAGGCCCAAGCTCATCCGTGCTCTTGAAATGGCCATTACCAAGAGGGAGAGCAACCCGCCGAAAAAGCACGGTAATATCCCGCTGTAGCCTGCTTAGGGGACGTAGTTAAGTTGTTAAGTTGTTTCCGTACAGATCTGCAGGAAATTGAGCCGCAACCCGTAACTTAATATAACAACTTAACAACTTAACTACGTCCCCCAACTATAAAACAGGAGAACGTGAATGTTCAAAAAAGTGTTGATCGCAAACAGGGGGGAGATAGCGGTACGCCTGATCCGGGCCTGCAAGGAGTTGGGGCTCCCGACGGTGGCCGTCTATTCCGAGGCGGACCGGAACGCCCTCCACGTCCGGTGTGCCGATGAGGCTTACTGCGTCGGTCCGCCCCCCTCCGCGGAAAGCTACCTTGTTATGGATAAAATCATTGAAGTGGCCGGAAGATTCGGAGCCGACGCGATACATCCCGGCTACGGGTTTCTGGCCGAGAATTCGGCCTTTGCCAGAATGTGCGAGGCAAACGGCATCAATTTCATCGGACCGTCCCCGTCCGCTATCGATTTGATGGGGCACAAGACGGTGGCGCGGGCTACCATGCAGAAGGCCGGCGTACCCGTGGTACCCGGGACCGAGCTGATCGATGACGACATGGAATTGGCCCGCATGGCTCTTGAGATTGGGCTGCCCGTGATGATCAAGGCCGCTGCGGGCGGCGGCGGCAAGGGGATGCGTGTCGTCCATGAGGAGAAGGAGATCGAAAGCGCCATCAGGGCGGCACGCTCCGAGGCGACGTCCGCGTTCGGCAACGGTGCCGTTTACATCGAAAAGTACCTCGAGGACCCCCGCCACATCGAGTTCCAGATCCTGGCCGATCGCCATGGCAACGTTATCCATCTCTTCGAGAGGGAGTGTTCCATCCAGAGACGCCATCAGAAGGTGATCGAGGAGGCCCCCTCAACGGCCCTGGATGAGGTGCTGAGGAAAAGGATGGGAGAGGCCGCCGTCAATGCGGCGAAGGCCGCCGGATATTGGAGTGCAGGCACTGTTGAATTTCTGGTGGACCGGAATATGGATTTCTACTTCCTCGAGATGAACACGCGGCTCCAGGTGGAACATCCGGTGACGGAGTTGATCACGGGGATCGATATCGCCAAGATGATGTTCCATATCGCGTCGGGCGGGAAGCTTTCCATGAAGCAGGAGGACCTTCGAAGAAACGGCTGGGCGCTGGAATGCAGGATCTACGCCGAGGACCCTTTCAACAACTTCATGCCGTCGCCCGGGAAAATCCGCACCCTCCGGGTCCCCAGCGGACCCGGCATCCGTGACGATTCCGGGGTCTTTGCCGGCTATGAGGTTCCTCTACACTACGACCCCATGATCTCGAAGCTTTGCACCTGGGGCAAGGACCGCGAGGAAGCGGTACTGAGGATGAAGCGGGCGCTGGACGAATATGTCGTAGAGGGCATAAAGACGACCATACCCTTCCACCGGAAGGTCATGGACAATGAGAGTTTTCTTTCAGGTGATATAACCACAGGCTTTATAGGGGATAAGTTCATTCCCGAGGCAGGTGAAAAAAGCGATGAATTAAGGACCGTGGCCATCGTCGCGGCGGCGCTCCAGACGCAGAGGCGCCTGCGCAGCGCGGTCCGGCGTCCGGAGGCGGCCGGCGGATCGTTGGACGCATGGAAGATGCTGGGCAGGAGGTCGAGATGGGTTATATAACGATCATTGATGATGAGGAGGTCCTCGTAAAGGTGGATAATACGGGGACCGGACAGACCGTTGTAACAGTTGGGGACCGGGAGGTTACAGCCGACGTTTTCTGGACCCGCTCCGACCTCGTCTCCCTTATTATCGACGGGCGTTCCTACCAGGTGGACATACACAGCGAAAAGGACAGCCACAGCGTCCTCATCGATGGGGAGAGTTTTGAATTCGACCTTTTCGATGAACGCCAGGCCCTTCTGAAAATCAGCGCCGCCCTCGGAACGGAGGGGATACAGGAGATCAAGGCGTCCATGCCGGGGAGGATCGTCAAACTCCTGGTCGCTGAGGGCGATGAGGTCCGGGACGGAGACGGCCTCGTGGTCGTTGAAGCCATGAAGATGGAAAACGAGATCAAGTCCCCTAAGGTGGGGGTGGTGAAGAAGATCGGTGTAAAAGAGGGGGCCAACGTGGAAGCAGGTGAGTTGCTGGTGGTCGTGGAGTAGCGCAGCCTCTGGACCCTGGACACTGGCCTCTGGACACTGGACTCTGGACTTTCAGTTAGGTGGCATAATGAACGACGACATTAAAAAGGAGCGTAAGCGCTGGGAGTCGGTGACATACGGTCCGGCGGTGGGGAAGAATCCTGAACGGAAGGAAAACTTCACCACCATCTCGGGTTCACCGGTTAAACCTCTCTATACCCCCGAGGATGTTCAGGATCTTGAATATCTGGGTGATCTTGGGTTCCCCGGTGAATACCCCTTCACCAGGGGGGTCAGACCGTCCATGTACAGGGGGCGCCTCTGGACCATGCGCCAGTACGCGGGGTTCGGGACCGCCGAGGAATCCAACAGGAGATACCGGTATCTCCTTGATCAGGGGCAGACGGGCCTTTCCGTGGCTTTCGACCTTCCCACCCAGATGGGATACGATTCGGACCACCCGATGTCGCTTGGGGAGGTCGGCCGGGTGGGTGTCGCCATCGATTCCCTGGAGGATGTGGAAACCCTGTTTAGGGAGATTCCCCTTGGCAAGGTCAGTACCTCCATGACAATCAACTCCACGGCCGCGATCCTCCTGTCTCTGTATGCAGAGGTGGGAGAGCTGCAGGGAGTTCCCGTGGACGGGCTCAGGGGGACCATCCAGAATGACGTCCTCAAGGAGTATATCGCCAGGGGCACCTACATCTTTCCGCCCTCCCCGTCCATGCGTCTTATTACCGACATTTTCGCCTACTGCAGCGAGCAGATGCCGATGTTTAACACCATCAGCATCAGCGGCTATCATATGCGGGAGGCCGGTTCCACCGCGGCCCAGGAGGTCGCTTTCACCCTGGCCGACGGCATCGCCTACGTTCAGGCGGCTGTGGACAGCGGGATGGACGTCGACCGGTTCGCCTCACGGCTCTCCTTCTTCTTCAACGTGCACAACGATTTTCTCGAGGAGATTGCCAAGTTCCGGGCCGCCCGGCGGCTCTGGGCCGATATTATGAGGAACCGTTTTTCGGCCGGCCGGCCGGCCTCCTGGATGCTGCGGTTCCACGCCCAGACAGCCGGCTGTTCACTGACGGCCCAGCAGCCCGAGAACAACGTGGTCAGGGTCGCTATCCAGGCCCTGGCGGCCGTCCTGGGCGGAACACAGTCGTTGCACACCAATTCCCGCGACGAGGCGCTGGCCCTTCCCACCGAGGACTCGGTGCGGATCGCCCTGAGGACCCAGCAGCTCATCGCCTGCGAGAGCGGTGTGGCGAACACCATTGATCCCCTGGCCGGCTCCTACGCCATCGAGGCGCTTACCGACTCCATCGAGGGCGAGGCGAGGGAGTACATCCGGAGGATAGACGAGATGGGCGGCGCGGCCCGGGCCATAGAGTCGGGGTACCAGCAGAAGGAGATCGAGGAGTCGGCCTACCGCTTCCAGATGGAGGTCGAGTCGGGCGACCGCATCGTTGTCGGCGTCAACGGTTTTACGGTCGAAGGTGAGGAGTTCTCCGGGGAGCTGCTCAAGGTGAACCCGGACGTGGAACGGGACCAGGTCCAGAGGCTCTCGGCCCTGAAGATCCGCCGGAACCGGCAGAATGTGGACTCTGCTCTCCGGTCGCTGGAGGAGTCGGCAAGGGGCGGGTCGAACCTGATGCCCCGCATCAGGGAGGCGGTCAGGGCCTATTCTACTCTGGGGGAGGTTTCGGACGTGCTGCGCGGGGTTTTCGGGGTTTACCAACCGCACTGATAGGGGAACCCGAACCGGGTTCCATGGTCCAACGTTCAATGTTCAACGTCCAACGGGGAAAAGCAGACAGTACCGGGCCTGTCATCGCGAACCGTCACTGAGTGAAGCGATCTCGTGCAAGGCTGGATTTTACAGTGATAAAAGGGCTGGAGCAGTAAAGCGACTTTTGGGAAGTAGACGGTTTGTTTTAACCAATCCCCTCCATCCCCTTCATCCCTGTTGGATGATTTATTTGTACGGGACAGAGGTGTCAGAGACAGGGGGAATGACTTCCATGAAAAAGCCGATACTCGACCATATAGGTATCGCGGTAGAGGATCTTGATGCCGCGGTGGAGCTGTACGGAAAACTCGGATTCGAGACAAAGAGCATAGATGATGTTCCCGGATTCGGGGTGAAAGTCGCCTTCCTGCCGTTGGGTGATGGGAATATCGAGCTTGTGCAGCCTGTTTCCGATGACAGCGCCGTAGCGAAATTCCTGTCCAAAAAAGGCCCCGGGTTTCACCATATCTGCCTTTGCGTGGAGGATATACGGGCGGAGCTTGGCCGTCTGGAAGGGCTTGGTGTGCAGGTTGTGGACAGGGAACCCCGGGAGGGTGTCCACGGCGCCCTCGTCGCTTTCCTTCACCCCAGGAGCACCGGAGGAGTGCTCGTTGAGCTGGTCCAGCGGGTTGATGACAGATGATGGAAAAACGCCCCGAAACTTCGGTCGACATTTCAGTGGTGGTCCCTATCTACAACGAGATGGAGAATATCCCGCCGCTGACCGAGCGCGTCCTGTCCGTCATGAGGGGGATGAGCCGCCCCTTCGAGCTGATCCTGGTGGACGACGGAAGCTCGGATGGAAGCCGGGATGTGTACGGCCCCATCGCTGATCGTGAGCCCGAACTGAAAATTGTCAGGTTCAGGCGGAACTTCGGGCAGACCGCCGCCATGGCGGCCGGTTTCGACATCGCCCGCGGGGAGATCGTCGTCTCCCTGGACGGGGACCTGCAGAATCCGCCGGAGGAGATCCCCCGCCTCGTTGAGAGGCTCGAGGGTGATGACCTTGACCTTGTGAGCGGGTGGCGCCGTGACCGCCGGGACGGGGCCGTAAGCCGGAAGCTGCCGTCCTTTTTCGCCAACCGGATCATAAGCAGGATTACCGGGGTGAAGCTCCACGACTACGGCTGCTCCCTCAAGGCCTACCGGGCCGAGGTCCTCAGGGATGTCCAGATGTACGGGGAACTGCACCGGTTTCTGCCGGTTCTCGTGAGTATGGAGGGCGGCCGCATCGCCGAGATGGAGGTCCGGCACGCGTCCCGCACCATGGGCCGGAGCAAGTACGGTATATCCAGGACCTACCGGGTTCTCATGGACCTGCTCACCGTCACATTTCTCAAACAATACGGGGACCGTCCCCAGCACGCTTTCGGCTATTTCGGCGTTGCGTTGTTCGGAGGCGGGTTCCTCATCGACGGCTACCTGGCCGCCCTGAAACTTTTTACGGGAGCGGATATCGGCGCCCGGCCTCTTCTGCTCCTGGGCACGCTCATGATCATCGCCGGAATACAGCTCCTTTCCATCGGGCTTCTTTCCGAAGTGATGGCCCGGACCTACTATGAATCCCAGGGAAAACCCCGGTACAGGATCAGGGAAATTGTCGGGGAATGAGGCGGCCCGGAAGTGGGCCGTCCTCGCTCTCAAGATAGTTGTAAGCGTCTCGGCCCTGGTATTCCTGCTGACCCGAATGGACCTGCGGGAGACCTTGGGGCTCCTTGCCGGCAGCGGCAAACCCATGTGGGCGCTGGCCCTGCTCTTCCTCATCGTTTCCCAGGCTGTGACTACCCTGCGCTGGCACATCCTCCTTCAGCCCTACGGTTTTATCCTTTCAAGGCTAAGGGTCCTGAAGATCTATTGGGTGGGTCTCTTTTTCAGCCTTTTCCTTCCCGGAATCGTGGGCGGGGACGTGGTCAAAACCTATTACGTGGCCGGGAGCTGGAGGGCGGCTCCCACCGCCCTGTTCACCCTCATCGCGGACCGGACCATAGGGGTGGCCGGCATGCTGGTTTACGCGGCCGTGGGGCTGGCCTTCACATGGAGGTCGCTTCCCCTGTGGCTCAGCGCCGGGGTGGCGGCCATGATCGCCCTCTTCTACCCGGTACTGATCTATATGCCCCGCCTGTCGGTCCCGCTCCTGACCCTTGTCAGAAAGCTGAGGGATATTCCCGGTGATAGTCTGTTTATATACTGGCGGCATCCTTTGCCCGCCCTCAAGGGTTGGGGCCTTTCCCTTATCGTCCACCTCTGCCTCGTGGCGGCCCACGTAGCCATGGGACGCTCCTTGGGTCTTCAACTGCCGGTAAGCTCCTACCTTCTTCTGTATCCCCTGACGTCCCTGGCCGCGTTTATCCCCCTGAGCCTGAACGGCATCGGGCTCCGGGAGGGCGCCTACGTATATATTCTGGGACGCTTCGGCGTGGCGCCGGAGCCCGCCTTTTCCCTGGCCCTCATGTGGTTCTCCATCGTGCTGGCCAACGGTCTTCTGGGCGGGGCCGCATACCTCCTGGGCGGACGGATCAAAGGAGGCCCGGACCCTGTTGAATAGAATGTCAAATGGGATTTCAAACAGGGTGTTCTGTTTAAGGACCCTTCTTTGGGCCGCCATGGTCCTGGGCGCCGCGCTGCTGGTCTGGGCGAACAGACCCATCTTCCTGGTCATCAACGGCCGCCACTTCCCGGCCCTGGACCGGGTGATGCTGTCCGTCACCCACTTCGGCAACAGCTATGTTCTGGCCATCATCATCTTCCTCGCCGCACCCTTCCGCAGGGATGTAACGATCCGGGCGGCACTTTCCATGATCATCGCCGGGGTTATCACCGCGTTGGCAAAGGACCTTCTCGCCATGCCCCGGCCGGCGGTCGTTTTCCCGAATGCCGTCCACGTCCTGGGCCCCGTCCTCCGTTCGAAGAGTATGCCGTCAGGCCACACCACCGCCGTCTTCGCCCTCGCGTTTTCCCTCCGGAAAGCTGTCCCCAGGGGTTGGTATATCGGGGCCTTAGTGTCGGCCGCGGCCGTGGCAGTCTCCCGCATTTATATCGGGGCTCACTTTCCCGTGGATGTTCTGGCAGGGGCCGTCGCAGGATGGGTGGGAAGCCGTGTCGCCAAGCGGCCGTCAGACGCTTTGATTGCAAGGGCGCGTCTTGCCGGAAGGTCATTTGAGCGGGTTTGCCTGGCCCTTGCCGCGGCGTCGGGGATCTGGATAATCCTGGAGGAGCCTATGATGCGCTATAATCCTTTCTTCTTAGGTTCAGTGGGCATTTTTGGCGCGGTGGCCGCCGTCGTACTCCTCAGCCGCAGCTTCCTCCGGGAAAGGGGCTCATCGTGAGGGAAAATACCGTCGGATACCTGACCGTCCTGGCCCTCTGCGCCATTCTGTTATTCACCGGGCTTGGGTCTACTTCCCTGTGGGACATCGACGAGACGAGCAACGCCCGGGCGGCCGATGAGATGCTCCTTTCCGGTGACTGGGTGGTGCCGACCCTCAACGGGGAGCTTCGGACCGACAAGCCCCCCCTCCATTACTGGTTCATGATGGCCTCCTACAAAGTCTTCGGTGTCAGTGAATACTCCGCCCGTCTTTTTGCTGCGGTTTTCGGGTTTCTCACGGTGCTGCTGACGGTCTGGGCGGGGAGTAGAGCCTTCGGGGCTGCGGTCGGGAACCTTTCGGGGCTGTGTCTGGCGGTATCATTCCTCTTCACGGTCTCCTCCAGATCGGCCACCACCGATGCCTTTCTGCTCTTTTTTACCAACCTCGCCGTTTTCGCGGGCTTTTTCGCCGAGGGGTCACGGCCCATGGCCATCCTCTCCTGGGCCGCCATGGGGTTCGCCGTTCTGGCCAAGGGACCCGTGGGGGTCGTCCTTCCCCTCGGCGCCCTCCTTCTCTATACCCTGATAGCGGGTCGCGGGGTCCGGGGACTGCGTAGTCTCCTTGATCTTGGGGGCATCCTCATCTTCCTGGGCATTGCCGCGCCCTGGTACTATCTCGCGGCGTCCAGGACGGGGGGAGGTCTCATCGAGGGGTTCATTTTCAAGCACAACGTCGGGCGTTTCTTAAATCCCATGGAAAGCCACCGGGGACCCTTCTTTTACTATCTGCTCATCCTTCTCCTCGGGTTTTTCCCCTGGGCGGCCTTTCTTCCCCAGGCGGTCTCCCGGGCATTCCGCATGAGGAAAGGTAGGGGCAGAGAGGGCGGTTTCGGCCTGCTTCTCCTTATCTGGTCCGGCCTGGTCATCATATTCTTTTCCGTCGCCGGGACGAAGCTCCCGACCTATATTCTTCCAGCCTTCCCCGCCCTGGCCATCATGACGGGCGCCTATATCCAATCCCTGGACAAGAGGCACGGCGACGGGTTTGTGGGAAGGACATGGTCGTGGGTCGTCAACCTCCTCCCCGCTGTCCTCTTCCCGGCCGCCCTGATTGTGGGTTTCAAACTGCGGGCGCCGGACCTCCTGCCCTACGCGCTGACCGCGCTTCCACTAACCGCCGCCGCCCTTTTAGGGCTGTTCTTTCACCTGAGGGGACGGCCCCTGAAGGGCTTTCGGTGGGCCGCGGCGGCCGCGGCCGTCGGAGCGCTGGGAATTCATCTCATTGCGGCCCCGGCCCTGGAGCCCTACAGGATGGCCCCGGTGGTGGGCAGGGAGATAGCCCGGACGGCCGGGCTATCTGACGAGGCCGCCGAGTGGGGGTATTTCCGGCCTTCCCTCGTGTTCTACGCCAACAGGCATGTGGAGCGGATCCGGTCCATGGATGGGCTGAAGGCCTTTCTCCGGCGCCGGGAGGGCCGTTTTCTCGTGACCACCGAGGGGAAGTACCGGACCTGGCCCGGCAGCCTGAAGGGTCGGCTGAAAGTCCTGAAAAAAGGTGTTGACGCCGTCGATTCCAATAAGGTCATACTCCTGCTGGAAAGGTCAGGGAAGGAATCGCTGCTATGACCAGGGTATATTGGAACCCCGATGTGGAGACCATGCCCCGCGAACGTCTGGAGGAGATGCAGGCCCGGATGCTGCGCGAGGTGGTGGAGCGCGCCTACCGCAGGAGCATCTTCTACCGCGACCTTTACCGTGAAGCGGGCATTTTGCCGTCGGACATCCGCACTCTTGCGGACGTGAGGAAGCTGCCCTTCGTTGACAAGAGTACTATCGCCTCGACCTATCCTTTCGGCATGCGCATGTGCGATATGTCCGAGCTGCGCTCGATCCATGCGGCCACCACCACGACCCGCCATATTGTCCCCATCTTCGCCACCGCCCGGGATCTCGATCACTGGGCCGAGCGCTGCGCCAGGATCCTGTGGATGGTCGGCCTCAGGCCGGGCAACTCCCTGCAGAACGCCTTCCGTTTCGGCCTGTCCACCGGGGGTTTCGGGTTCCACCTGGGAGCGAAGAGGGCCGGGATCATAAGCATCCCTGCCAGCACCGGCGGGACGGATCGGCAGATCGACCTGATAATGGATCTTGAGGTGGAGGGAATCGCCATGATGCCCTCATACGCCCTCTACCTGGGTCTGCGGGCCCATGAGAGGGGGATCGACCTCGCCGGGGAATCCAACCTCAAGGTGGGCCTGTTCGGGGCCGAGCCCACCAGCGTCCGGATGAAGAAGCGCCTGGCCGAGCTCCTGGGGCTCGAAGCCTTCGGCGAGTACGGGATGAACGAATTCCTGGGCCCGGGCATGGCCTGTCAGTGTACCATGAAGCACGGGATGCACGCCTGGGCCGACCACTACCTTGTCGAATGCATCGATCCCGCCACGGGGGAGCCGGTGCCCGATGGAGCGCCCGGGGAACTGGTGTGGACATGGCTTTCCGCCGAGGGGACGGCCGTTATCCGGTATCGCAGCCACGATCTGTCGGAGGTGACCTGGGAGCCGTGCGGGTGCGGCCGAACCCATCCGAGGGTAAGGCGTATCTCCGGCCGGAACGACGGCGCACTTTCCATCGGGGGGTATATTGTCTATCCGTCCAAAATCGCCCATGTCATGGAGCTTTTTCCCGAGGTGGGCCCCTTCCAGGTCATCCTGGATTCCGTGAAGGGCCTTGACTGCTTCACCATTAAGGTGGAGCCCGGGGAGGGGGTGGAGGTGGACCCGGCGAGACTGGCCGAGAGGCTGCAGAGCGCCGTCAAGTCCTATGTTCTCTGTACTCCCTTGGTCCAGGTGGTCCCCCGCGGCGCCCTGGGCCTGGAGGGATCGGATCCGCCCTACCGCATCATCGACTACCGCCGGTCCAGCGGCCGGTACGGTGGAGAGGAGTAAGGGTTACGTTGTTCCATGCTCCCACACACCCATATGCCCATACGCCGAGCCGTTCCCGCGCTCCCGCGTTCGCTTTTCTCCTCTCTGGACTCTGGACCCTGGACTCTGGACTCTGGACTGGTTTACCCCGTTGCCCCTTGGGCCGGGGCCCGGTAAAATATCATTTTACTCTTGCAAACCGATGGGGGAAATATTATACTCGCAGGCTAAGAAATGGTGGAATCATGCGGTATTCAGGGGGGTTAGGGGGCGGAAAAAGAGGTAAAATCGTCTTGACATGCCGCATGTGAAGTGCTAGTAAATCGAGAAATCAAGCCATGTAATGTGTGCTCCCGGCCTCATCGGCCTGTGCCCGTGCTGCGATGCAGCATGATGGCGCGTTATCGAAACGGTGGGGTTTTCCCGGTTCGGTCAGGGGCGCGGGGCCGTGGCATGGGGGGTTGAGAAAGTTAAATAAGAAAAGGAAAACAACAGAAAGGAGGGGATAAGCAAAGAGGTTCCCGAATACGATTGAGATTGAAGTCAGAGAAGTGATGCTTTTTGCAATTCAAACCGACTAGTCGTTTTTTTTACGCACCCCTTTATAGAAACAAGGAGGGAGAAATGAAAAGATTTTCAGTAATGCTTCTTGCTCTGGTCTTCGTGGTAGCCTTCACGGTTCCCGCCATGGCCACCCCCGATGAGGGGCTGTCCGTCTCCGGTACCTACAAGCTCGACGGTGAAAGTAACAGCACCAACGCCGGTGTTGATTCCAGGTGGTATGACGACGACTTCGAGCTGCTTCTCAAGGTCAACAAGGGTGACGTCACCGCCACCGTCGACCTGGAGATCTCCGACAACGCCAATTTCACTCCGATGCCAACTACTATTGAACGGAGTGGAGACATCGTTGACAACTACTACATCCAGTGGAAGGCCAACGATGCCCTCGCCTTCAAGATCGGCGAGTATGGCGTTTCCTTCGGTACCCACGAGGGCTACTACAGCCAGGGCCACCAGCAGATCGGCATCACCTACGCCCTGGACAACGTGAGCCTTGGTCTTTACCTGGCCAAGATGCAGGATGGTGGCACAGGTGATACAAATGATGACAATCAGTACACCCTTACCGCCAACTTCAAGGACGTGGGCACCTTCACCAAGCTGAACTTCATCTACGGGAGC
>JAADHJ010000029.1 GCA_013151915.1 Deltaproteobacteria bacterium | reverse complement strand
TGCGCATACTCGTGACGGACGGCGCGAAAACCTACAATAGAGCGGCTATGGCTGAAAAGATGCTGGATGTACTATTATCAGTGGTCGGCGGGTGCAAACGACCGATCGAGAGAGAACCATGAAAAACTTTATCATCCATTTCATCGCCGAACAATGACCGTGTCCGGAAAACGATTCAGGACAACACCAAGAGGTGTACGGCTATGCATAAGAGGAATCGGTGCTGTGTCGTTTGGTTTGATATGCTTGCAGCTGCTTCTTGTGTTTACTCCCTTTGGACTATGGGTTGGAGAGGCACTCTTGACATGCACACCACTTTCAAACCTGAAAAACGCTGATGCGATTGTCGTGTTGGGAGGAGACAGGGCACGGGCCTTTGATGCAGCTATTCTCTTTGATAGAAATTTGGCGCCACTTGTGATTATCTCCGGCGGTGCTGAGCGAGAGATATCCGCACTGTTTCAGTTAGGAATTCCTGGCTCGAAGATTGTTATCGACTCTGAAGCAATGTCAACACTTGATCATCCACGGACCATTCTCTCTATCCCTTTTATCGATCGAGATTCCAGCCTCATTCTGGTTACCAGCCAATTTCACCAGTACCGCAGCAGGGCTGTGTTCGAGAAAGCAGGGTTTCAAAACATACAGATCTATTCGAGTCAGTTCGAAGATTGGGAAACTCGAAAAAAACCATATCTGGGTATAAAAGACGCAGCCCAAGTGGTGTACGAGTTGCTCGCTATAGGAAAATATGAAGTCGTCGGCGCAATATAAATCTATTGAGGAAACCGGCCAAATATTTTAAGCTTCCTCCGCCGTATAGAAAAGAGACAAATCAGCCAAAAAGGATCGCAGAATATTCACCGAGGCTGTGCAAGGCAGATTGTTTTACCAGTATTTGTATGGTTGGTAATTGCCGCTAAACTCAAAGGACAAAGATGATATGGGTTATTATAAAATTGTTTTCATAGCCGGGGCACGGCCCAACTTCATGAAGATCGCGCCGATCGTCAAGGCGCTGGAAAGAAGGCGGCAGGGAGGTGAGGGGAGAGGTGGCAATCTCCAGGTCAGGATTGTCCACACCGGCCAGCACTACGACGCCAACATGTCCGGCATTTTCTTCAGGGAACTGGGCATTCCAAGGCCCGACTATAACCTCAATGTGGGGTCGGGGTCCCACGCCGAGCAGACAGCCAAGGTTATGGTGGCTTTCGAGAAAGTCCTCCTGAAGGATAGGCCTGATCTGGTGGTTGTGGTTGGAGATGTCAACTCCACCATCGCCTGTTCCCTTACCGCGAAGAAGCTCGGGGTCCCAGTCGCCCATGTTGAAGCCGGACTGAGGTCCTTCGATATGGGGATGCCCGAGGAGATCAACCGGATTCTCACCGACAGGATCAGCGATCTGCTGTTCGTGACGGAGGAGTCGGGCATCAGGAACCTGAAGAATGAGGGTGTTCCTGACGACAGGGTCCATTTCGTCGGCAACGTCATGATCGACACGCTCCTGGAGAACCTCCAACGGATCGATACTGGAGATTGGCAGCCCTCGGAAGGGATAAGGGAACTTGTGGACAGTTTCGAGGACTACGCTGTACTGACCCTTCACCGCCCGTCCAATGTGGACCGCAAGGAGACCTTCGCCCCGGTCTGGCGCGTGATCTCCGACGTGGGCCGCCGGATACCGATCATTTTCCCCGTCCACCCCAGGACAAGGGCAAAAATGGAAGAATTCGGCCTGTCCGTTGAAAATGTGAGAACCATCGAGCCCATCGGATACATGGACATGCTCTGGGCCGTCCGTGGGGCGAAGATGGTCCTCACCGATTCCGGAGGATTGCAGGAAGAAACAACGGTGCTCGGCGTTCCCTGCGTCACCATACGGGAGAACACCGAGCGGCCCTCAACGATCGAGATCGGAACCAACTACCTGGCTGGGACCGACCCTGAAAAGATCCTCTCCATTGCGAATGAAATCCTGGGGGGGGAGGAACAGTCCAGAGTCCAGCGTCCAGAGTCTAGAGGGGAAGAGCAGTCGAAAGTCCAGAGTCCAGAGGGGAAGAAAGGCAGGATACCGCCTCTGTGGGATGGAAAGGCTGCTGAGAGGATAGTGGAGATCTTGATTAAAGTTTGAGAGTTTGGATAAGATAAACCGGGATTCAGGTTTAGATCTATCAGCGGAAATCAGCCTGTCCTGAGCAAGCACAGCGCGTCGAAGGGCGTGCATCAGCGGCCAATAGGCCTTTAAATACGGTTCGCGATGACGCCGCTGTGTCATTGCGAGGAGCATCGAGGCAGACGAGAGTGACGCGGCAATCCCGGTACAGTTAGTTGAGCAGCCCTGATGTAGGTTCCGGTGTCTTTAGGGCCATAGATTGGAAATTCGAGGAGGTAATCTTTTGCGCTCTTGAATTTCATGTTGTTTTTTATGCCCTGCAGGATTTCCGTGAGAATTATATCTGTTATGGAGATATCCTCCTTTGTAATATATCTATACACCAAATATAAGAAAGTTCTGTGTATAAGGCAAGCATTGGACGTGGATAAAAGCAGAAATCTTTTGGTTGTCGAGGGGAGCAAATCACGCCATCGGCAATCCATTGGGCAGTGGCGTCGAGCGTTGCCTGAATGTGTTGCGGATCGCTTCGCAAAGCGTCCGTCCGTCAAATTCGAACAGCAGGCTCAACAGCCACACATCATAGAAATCCTTCATCCGGCTGTTCGCTATCCCCAGGCGCACCATAGTTTCAAGCTTTTCGGCGATCATCGTATACCGGGGATAGGCCAACCCAGACTGCCCAATAGCAGTTTGTAGTGCGCACTATTATTTTCTTCGCCTCACGATAAAACTTAAGCCACGATCGGTTGCCCCCTGTGTCAGGATAGTGGAAATCTTAAAGGAAAGTTTGGAAGTTTGAGGGTTTTTAAGTTTGGGAGGATGAGATCATGAATACGACCAGGGTGAGTTTCATGGTCATTGAATCACTGGGATAAGGCAATACAAACGCTTGACAAGCGTGTAATAGTGGGGTCTACTTTAGGTAACTCATCTGCCATGTGTAGAAGGAGTAACGAGGCCGTCCATATGATAATGGGCGGCTTCAGCCGTTCTGGGACTTTGTAAACACCTCGTGTTCCTTTTCAAATTTGCGCTTTTGACTGCTGTACTCGACCGGATAGGCGGTCCAGAGTAGGACATATTCACCCCTATCCGCGAGAATCACAACATAACTGAAGTCTTCCAAAGCCAACACAATCTTCCGGCGCCTGCCAAAGGTTTGATCCGTAATCCGTAATCAGTGTATCGTTATTAGGTGTTTCCGTTATTTCGTGTAGGATACAGACCCACAACACATTTTTTGAGTCAGTTCCCTGAAAAGTTGGTGGAAATAATGTAGAATTAAGAAATGCCGTGATTCGTAAGTCTTTTTTACTCGAAGGAGGTAGTAGCTTTATGGCTTTTAAATGGAATCCGACCAACGGAGAGTCCCAGCCGTCCCTCGATGATTCCCTGGAGCAGATCCGCCAGAAGTTCAAAGGGTTCCAGGGGTTCAAGGGCGGAGGGGCCTTCCTGCCTTCCCTCCTCATTATTGCGCTGCTGGGCTTTGCGGCATGGACCTCCTGGTTCACGGTCCAGCCGGAAGAGACAGGCGTCGTGCAGAGGTTCGGGAAGGTCTCGCGCACGGCCGGCCCGGGGCTTCACTTCAAACTGCCGTTTTTGATCGAGACGGTCAAACTGGTACCAACCGCGCGCGTCCTTAAAGAGGAATTCGGTTTCAGAACCACTGCGGTCAATCCCGGTGAGCGGACACAGTACTCGGGTGGCCGCTCCTACCAGGACGAGTCGCTGATGCTCACGGGGGACCTGAACGTCATCGACGTCCAGTGGATCGTACAGTACCGGATCCAGGACCCCATCGCCTACCTGTTCAACGTGCGTGACACACGGAAGACGATTCGCGACATCACGGAGGCGATCATGCGGCGCGCGGTGGGCAACCGCCTCGGGAGCGCTGTTCTGACAACGGGCCGTGTGGAGATCGCCGGCGAGGCGAAGAAGGAGATCCAGTCGATCCTTTCCGAATACAAATCCGGGGTGCGCCTCGTCACTGTGGAGCTCCAGGACGTGACCCCTCCCGACCCCGTGAAACCGGCCTTTAACGAGGTCAACGAGTCACGGCAGGACAAGGAACGCACCATCAACCAGGCCCAGGAGCAGGCCAACCGGGAGATCCCCAAGGCCCGCGGTGTGGCGGAGCAGAGCATCAGCGAGGCCCAAGGGTACGCCACGGAGCGCGTCAACCGCGCCGAGGGTGAGGCGACCCGCTTCGAGGCCATCCTGACGCAATACCGGAGTGCCCCCCAGGTCACACGGCGGCGGCTGTACCTGGAGGCCATGGGTGAATACCTTAAAGGTGTGAAGGGGGTCTACGTCGTGGACGAGAACCAGAAGGCCCTGGTGCCGTGGATAAGTCTCGATTCGGGCATGTCGCCGGATGTGCAAGGGGGTGCGAAATGAAGTCGTCCATCAAGTTAACCATCCTGACCGTCCTGATCCTCGCGGTCCTCATCGTCCTTTCCGGATCGTACTTTACCCTGGAGGAGGGCAAGCAGGCCATCATCGTCCAGTTCGGCCGCACCGTGGGGGACACCATCACCGATGCGGGTCTTCACTTCAAGCTGCCCTTCGTCCAGGAGGTCCGGGTCTTCGAGAAACGCCTTCTCGTGTGGGACGGCGATCCCAACCAGATCCCCACCAAGGGGCGTGAGTTCATCTGGGTGGACACCACGGCGCGCTGGAGGATCGCGGACGCCAAGAAGTTTTTAGAGAATGTCGCCACCGAAGCAGGGGCTCAATCGCGGCTGGACGACATCATCGATTCCGTGGTCCGGGACGAGGTGTCCAACAGCGAGCTGGTGGAACTGGTCCGAAGCACCTCCTGGGTGATCCCCGAGGGCAAGGAACTCGAGGCCATCCCCAAGGAGCGGGAGGAGGAGCTCAAAAGGAAGATCGCTCGTGGGAGGGAGGAGATCACGCGGATCATTTTGGCCAATGCGCGGAAGATCATTCCCCAGTACGGGATCGAGCTTGTGGACGTGAGGATCAAGCGCCTGGACTACGTCAAGAGCGTCCGTGAGAAGGTCTACGAGCGCATGATCTCCGAACGAAAACGCATCGCGGCCCAGTTCAGATCGGAAGGGGAGGGCCGGAGCGCCGAGATCCTGGGAGAGATGGAGCGCGAGCTCAGGCAGATAAGATCCATGGCCTACCGCAAGGTGCAGGAGATCCAGGGCAAGGGTGACGCTGAGGCCACGAAGATCTACGGGCGCGCCTACAACAAGGATCCCGAGTTCTACGCTTTCCTGAGGACCCTGGAGAACTACAAGGAGGGCGTGAACGGCACCAGCACACTGGTGCTTACCACCGACAGCGATTTTTATCGGTATTTAAAATCCGCGAAGCCGCAGAAATAAAGGGCCGTGATCAGTGATCCGTGACCAGTGAAAAGCTTATTTAACACCCTTCGGCGCGCTTCGCTTGCTCACGGCAGGCTGGAGGCAATAGGTGAGGGGCGAGTAAGGCGGCGTTAAAGTATCGGGTTCATCCGGTTAATGCGTACCTTATATTATTATTTTGCTGTCATTGCGAGGAGCATCGAGTGAGACGAGAGTGACGCGGCAATCCCGGGCGGAGCTGAAAAGCTCGTCACGGCGCCCTCCGGCCGCTATGGGACAGCTTCCGCCGTCGCTCTTCGAGCTATGGCGGGACAGGCGCGATGACAGATGGCGGGGTATGGTTCGCGATGACGAATGGTGGAGTATGGTCCACTCCACAGCCAGGTACTCATTCTTGCGATGATCCCTAAATCTTATAAACCTTGAGAGCGGTACACTCCTCAATGAAATCAAAATCCGCGTCTTTGTGAAAAAGCGCCAGATCATTTTCAATACAGATTGCGGCGATAATACAATCGATGGTTTTCCTGACGGTTTTTCCTTGTTTTCTGCAATCCCGGTACAGTTGAGTTGAGCAGCCCTGATGTAGGTTCCGGTGTCTTTAGGGCCATAGATTGGAAATTCGAGGAGGTAATCTTTTGCGCTCTTGAATTTCATGTCGTTTTTTATGCCCTGCAGGATTTCCGTGAGAATTATATCTGTTATGGAGATATCCTCTTCACCTGCTATGAGTCTGTGCAACGTCCGGCGATGAGGGGAACTCGCACCTTTGAGAAAATCCACCCAGACACTGGTATCCACGAGGATCATACCCTGCTTTTCCTCATCTCATCGAGGTTGCCGGTCCAATCCACCTTGCCTTCGAGTTCAAGGAGCTTTTTCCTTTTTATCCTGCTTACGAGTTCCTGGATGGCGTAATTTACAAGCTCTTTCTTGGTTTTCTTTTGGGTGAGTTCCATGGCCTCATCGACCAGCTTCTCATCAAGCTCGATATTGGTCCTTAACATGCGGGATATCCTCCTTTGTAATATATTTATACACTAAATATAAGAAAGTTTTGTGTATAAGGCAAGCATTGGACGTGGATAAAAGCAGAAATCTTTTGGTTAAGGAACAGCTTGCCTCGATGCTCCTCGCAATGACTTCGCTGGTCATTGAACATTGAACATTGAACGTTCTTTACCACGTTGAACCTGGAACGTTGAACTGGTCTATCCCTCTGGACTCCCTGTCCGCCATAGCTCGCAGAGCGAAGGTGGATGGACTCTGGACTCTGGACTGAACCATGCCTGGTGTTAGAGAGATTATCGCACGGAAGGGATTAGCGCCTCGACTTGCGGGCGAAGTTCGCCGATCACGATTTGGAAGGAGGGCAGTTCAGGTACCAGTGGGCCGAGCCAATGATCCCAGGTCTTCTCGACATAGGCAAGCATGTGGTCCGGGAAGAAGTCATCCGGTGCCTTGAAGGTGACGTTCCGCACAGCACACTTCTCATACAGAAACGTGGCAAAATCGGAAAGATCCATCCGCTCCTTGTACGCTCCCAGAATGCGCCAGAGGTCGTAGTAATCGCGGGCGCGTGACCGGCTCCATCCTCGTTCCTGGAGATTACGCACATGCTGAAGGATTGTGCGCAGTTTCTCTGCCACGATCTCTTCGAGTGCGTACACGCGAATCTCCGCATCGAGCGGCTCGCCGTATTCGTGGATCACTTTCAGCGTCTGCGATGGTTTGAGGAGCTTCTCATCCATCGTTATCTCGATCATTACGCGTGTCTGTGGCTGCTTCTGCCATGGCAGGCGCGCATGGATCGTAAAGGCTTCCTGGCCTCCTGGATGCGGTTCCTTCTCAGTGTAGCGTTCACAGGCAATTTCCACGGGAGCGTGCTTGTCCAGTAGCTTCACAGTGGCACCGCATGCCTCTCGGACCGCTTGCTCTATCTTATCGCCCGCCGGAGCGCCTTCCAGCACGGAAAAATCCAGATCTTCCGAAAATCGATAATCACCGAAATAGCACTTCTTCAGGGCAGTGCCGCCCTTGAAGACAAGCGTGTCACGCAGCGATTCCACTTGCCCAATCCCGGCGAGAATCCAGGACAAAAGGTAGTCACGTTCAAGGACAACCCACGGGATATCGAGGCGCTTGCGCGATTCCTGAAGGCGCGTGTAAAGTGGCTTCATGGATTGACTCTTCCGGGAAGGTTCTCCTGGATCATCCAGCGCTTGTTGTACGATCCTTTGCGCGGACCCGCGGGATCGAGTTTGCGGGAGCCCTTGATCGAAAGCGACGCAAGTCGTTCGCAATTAGCAGGGTCAACACCCAGATGTTCGAGTACCCACCCGAGTCGTTTGGCCGTCACCGCATTCAGATTAAGAGCATACTCAATGATCCGGCCGATGTTCAAATCGGAACCCCGCGCCTCGAACGCATGGAGTACCTCGGCGAAATCGCCGCAGTACTGTGGCATGGAGAGGCCGTCCAGCAACGTGCGCTCGGGATCTGTGATCGTCACCCGCGTTTCCTGGAACCACACTTTCTGCGTTCCAAAGAACCGCTCGGGTATCACCTGAACGAACTGGTAGAGCATTCCGCCAACCGGGTAGCCGTCCCGTGCCTTCCTGGACATGCTCCCTCGCATTCGGGGGACCGAGATCCCGGTTGTGGTGAGAACGAAGACCTTTCTGGGCACTTGGTCCGTCAAGCCGTGGTAGTGCAGGGCAGACCAGTGAGAGATGGCGGCCGGTTCGACAAGGGCCATTGCGATCTCAAACTCGTGGACGGGCGTGACGCCGGGCACGGACGACGAGATCGCGTAGAGACCCTTGCGTAGACGAACCAGCCATCCAGACTTGACCAGGTGATGGAGTGCCTGGCGAAAATAGCCCTCTGATAGACCAACGGCAGGAGCAAGTTCCCGAGCCCGAGCCGATGTAAAGATGCGATCCCCCTCACTGGCCAGTTTTCTGACCAGTTCAACCCCTGGCTTTGTATGGATCCGATTCGCTCTGGACATTGTGCGCTCCTGTCGAACAAACCCGCTACCGGCCTAATGCCCGGTTGAATAGAATTGATACGGTAATTGTTCGTCACTGTCAAACAATTTCCATATACAATATCCTGAATCTTTCTGTTTCGTAACACAAAAACGCAATTTAACAGGAAAGGAGGGGATAGGGCAGTACCGAGGTACCGAGGTATGGAGGTAAGGGCGTATGGGGGTATCGAAGCCCCTGGGACCCATGGGCAATGGGGAAAAGCGGGCGATAGGCAATGGGGAAGAACGGGTCCAAATAACAAAGTTCAATGTTCAACGGGGTAAAGAACGTTCAACGTTCAATAACCAGCGAAGTCATTGCGAACCGATAACTGTGTGAAGCAAGCTCATGCGGAGCCGCAGCGAAAACGCTGATTTTAGAGTTGGATTCCCCATCCCCTGGCAAAGAGAAGTGCCATACAGCATTATTTATGTAAAATGTAAAAGTGTTTGACAATTAACATGCTACGGTATATTTTTTCACCATGATCAAGCGCAACGCCGAATCAACGATCCGTCAATTCCTGCGTGGTTTTCCTATTGTGACTATCACAGGACCCAGGCAGTCCGGGAAGACGACCTTGGCCCGGGTTGTTTTTAGCGGCAGACCCTACGTTTCGCTTGAGGATCCAGACGTCAGGATTGCGGCTATCGACGACCCAAGAGGTTTTCTGGAACGTTTTCCGGACGGGGGGGTGCTCGATGAGGTACAACGGGCGCCGGAAATACTTTCCTACCTGCAAACGAGGGTCGACGGGGATGGCCGGATGGGGCTTTTTCTGCTAACGGGATCCCAACAATTCAACCTGATGTCGGAGATCTCGCAGTCGCTGGCAGGCAGGACGGCCTTTATTGAATTGCTGCCTTTTTCCATCGGGGAACTGGACCGGGCGGGGGTCAGGCCGAACCTGCTCGATGCTATGCTCTTCAACGGCTGCTATCCGCCCCTGTACGACCGTGATCTTTCGCCGGGCGCCTGGTTCAGATCCTATGTGACAGCCTATGTGGAACGCGACGTCCGGCAACTGCTGAAGGTCCAGGACCTTGAAGCGTTTCAGCGTTTTTTGAGGTTTTGTGCCGGCCGCAGCGGGCAAATCCTGAACCTTTCCTCCCTTGCCACCGATTGCGGCATTACCCACAACACGGCCAGGGCCTGGATATCTGTCCTGGAGGCGAGTTACATACTGTTCACTCTTCGTCCACACCATGCCAATTTCAACAAGAGGCTGGTCAAATCGCCTAAAATATATTTTTACGACACGGGCCTGCTTTGTTGGTTGTTGGGCATTCGAGAGCAGGACCAGCTTGCAGCTCATCCCCTGCGCGGCAGTATTTTTGAAACCTTCATCGTCTCTGAATTGGTGAAAACAAGATTCAATCAGGGGGAAAAGGCGGGGCTTCACTTCTGGCGTGACAGCAACGGCAACGAGGTGGATGTCATCGCCGAGGTGGGGACCTTGCTGCAGCCCATCGAGATCAAATCAGGCAAGACCCTTAACCGGGGTTTTTTTATCGGGCTGGAACGCTGGCAGACCCTTGCAGGCGATCGGGCCACTTGTCCGACCCTCATCTATGGAGGCAGGGAATCCCTGACGCGCAAGGAGGTCAATGTTTCAGGTTGGGAGGCAGTCGGCCGGGTGCTTGAAAAATAGGGATCATCCTGGAAATGAGTACCTTTATTATTTTGCTGTCATTGCGAGGAGCATCGAGGGAGACGAGAGTGACGCGGCAATCTCATGCGGAGCTGCAAAGGTCGTCACGGCGCCCTCCGGTCGCCCACGGGATCGCTTCCGCCGTCGCCCTACGGGCTATGGCGGACAGGTCGCATAGTTTCAGCTTCCGCCGTCGCTCTTCGAGCTATGGCGGGACAGGCGCGATGACGCCGTGGCAGTTCCTGAAACTCTGGACTGTTCTTCCCCTGACTTTTTGCTTGCCATGACGCCCGCAATAATATATATTTTTAATATATATTAAGACGATGTGTGGAGGTACCCAATGAAAACAGCGAAAATCTTCAAAAATGGTCAAAGTCAGGCGGTACGCCTGCCTAAGGAATTCCGGTTTGACGACACTGAAGTCTTTATCAAGAAGAGTGGCCATGTCGTATATCTCATCCCCCGCAGTCATTCCTGGGATGTCCTTTTCGGCAGCCTGAAAAGGTTTTCCCGGGACTTCATGTCCGAACGATCCCAGCCGGAACCGGACAAGCGGGAGAACTTCTGATGAAGCTGATGCTCGACACCAACATCTGTATCTACATTATCAAGCAGCAGCCGGAGTCAGTGCTTGAACGCTTTTTAGACTACCAGGTCGGTGATATCAGCATCTCTGCAATCACGCTTTCCGAACTGCGTTACGGCGTAGCCAAGAGCAAGCATCGGGAGAAAAATTCCAGAGCCCTCGATGAATTCATGATCCCTCTGGAAATATTGCCATTTGACGAAGAAGCGGCTCAGGCCTACGGTGATGTCCGCACCTCACTGGAGAAGGCGGGGACCCCCCTTGGTGGCATGGACATGCTCATCGCCGCCCATGCTGTCTCCCGGGGGCTTACGCTGGTCACCAACAATACTCGCGAATTTGCCCGCGTTTCAAAACTGGCTCTTGTTGATTGGGTTTCTCAGAAGACGGAATAAGAGCAAGCTTGAGGCCTGCCCTTCCCTGCAGTATCGACTGCGCCCCGCGCCCCATTGAACGTTGAACCTGGAACGTTGAACTGGTCTATCCCTCTGGACTCCCTGTCCGCCTCGATGCTCCTCGCAATGACTTCGCTGGTCATTGAACATTGAACTTTGAACGTTCTTTACCACGTTGAACATTGAACGTTGTTTTTTGGACCCGCTCTTCCCCTCTGGACTTCGGCATCTGGGACCCGCGGAGCGCCGTGCATCAGCGGCCAATAACTCATTTAACTGCATACTCCCTAAGCCATTCCCGGATCGATTCCCTGACTGTTTCCCAGTCAACATCCCATAGCATCTTCGGCGTTTTTTCCCGTTCCGCATCGTCAAAGTAGGCCAGACCAAAAAGGACGTGGCCGATATCCTCAATGGCATATCTTTCTTTGTAGAGATCAAGCGCTTCACCGAGTTTATAATAGGTCTTCAAAATGGAATAGAGGTCGATAAAATCTTTTTTAGAGCCGCGCTGGGAAATAGCTGAAAGCTTCATGCAGGCTATATCGTCGGGCGATGCCAGAAGGCAGTGAAATTCAGGCCGGAGGTTGGCGGGGGCGAGGAGGGGATACCGGTATTCGAGGAAACTGACGTTAATGCCGTGAACCGATCCATGCAGAGTGCCCCGGTCCACCTGGGTTACGACGAGCGGGATCCCGTTGTCCTTCAACTCCTGCGTGAAGACCAGCGGGTCGCCGAGAGGCTTTTCAGTGAACCAGTCGAGATCGATGGATACCCTGTGGCCCAGGTAAACAGCAAGCGCCGTTCCCCCGCCCAGATAAAGACCTCTTTCAGACATGAAGGGACCCATTTCTCGAAGGACGGCCTGAAGGTCTTCGGGAAGGGCCTCCGGGCGGCGAGTCAAAACGCGGTCCTTCCATCCCAGATTCTTCTGCCGGTTCCGGACAGCCATTCGTTGACTTGAGAATGCGGCAGACCCAGCAGCAGTTCCCAGAAACGGAGACGGGGAGGGGAAAGGCTCCTTCCTCTGGAGCTTAAAATCCAGTCCCTCAGCTCACTTTCACTGAATTCCGAGAGCAGCCATCGGATATCATCCCACCCTGCCGCAGAAAGAACACGGCCGATGATCAGGTCCCTGTTCTGGTCCAGGGAAAGTGTTTGAGAGTCGTATTCCCAGAAGAGAGCGCTCATTTTTTCAGGTAACCGGTTCATATTTATATTTTACGTGATAATCGTGGTGGTAACAAGGAAATAATATTAACTAATCGCAACAAATACAGCAGGTTACAGCTGTTGAACATTGAACGCTCTTTATCCCGTTGAACATTGAACCTTATTTATCCTACTGGACATTGGACAGAAGTCTGCTAATATAACAATGCCTTAAAAGAAGTACGGTTCAGTACGCTTTTTAGGTTGTTTGGGGAATCGTTGTTGGGGGAGTCCATGTACAGGTATGTATTTGCCTTCTTGATAGCGGCCGTGCTTACGGTTCTGCTGACGCCGAAGGCCATTTCTCTCTGCCGGGCCTGGGATCTTATGGATTATCCCGGCGGGAGAAAGGTCCACAGGGAACCCATACCACTGGCGGGCGGCCTGCTCCTCTTCCCGTTCATCCTCGCTGCTTTCTGTCTGTCCTATTGGGGCGATCCCCTTCTGTCCTATCTGCTTTTCGCGATACTTATCATTTTCACGGTGGGCATTCTGGATGATCTGCAGGGCGTTGCGTATCTTACGAAATTTGTTGCCCAGGTCACCGCGGCGCTGCTGGTCGTTCAGTCCGGGGTCAGGATCCATCTCATCAATTTCGGGGCATTCGGAACTTTTCCCCGTAACGATGACACCCTGTTTTCCATCCTGCTGACCGTCTTCTGGATCGTGGGCCTGACCAACGCCGTCAACCTCATCGACGGGATGGACGGGCTCGCCGCCGGCCTTTCCCTTAACGCCTTCCTCGGCATCGGGGCCATCGCATTCCTCCAAGGGCAGACAGCCCTCGTCCTCTTCTGCCTGGTCGTCTCGGGAGCGCTGTTCGGCCTGTTGAGGTACAATCTCCACCCCGCGAGGGCCTTCCTGGGGGACAGCGGAAGCCTGCTCCTGGGGTTTTCCATCGCGGTGACCGCCATCATCCAGTCCGCCAAGACAACGACCCTGATGGTACTGATCATCCCCATCTTTTTCCTCGCCATTCCGATGGTGGACACTTCCCTCGCTTTCGCGAGAAGGGTATCTGCCGGAAACAACCCCTTCAAGCCGGACAGGGGGCACCTGCACCACAGGCTCCTCGACCTCAACTTCACCCCCCGCCAGACCCTGATCTACTTCCTGGCTTTTTCCTTTCTTCTCGGGCAGATGGCGATCGGGCTCAGCCGGCGCCGGAGCCTCTATATCCTCAGCGCCTCCCTGCTCCTCATTGTCCTTATGGTAATTATCATCAGGGCCCTCAATGTCTATAACTTCCACGCGAAGATAGAAGCGGTCAACGCGAGGTTGAGAGCCCTGGGAAAATTGGAAGGGCAACGGAAGGATGCGGGAGGCGTCTACAGCGGTACTTTGACCGCGATCATCCTGATGCTGATTTTTAATGTCGGCCTGGCCGCATTCTACCTGGAGGCAGGAAGAGGGCTGGTCCTTGCGGCAACCCTGCTTTTGCCGCTTCTGGCTATACCGGATCTCCTGGACCGGAGTGAAAACGGCCATACCAGGCCCATGTTCTTCTCCAAGGGGGTTGTCTTCTTCCTCATCCTGACCATGGACCTTGCACTCGTCTCACGGTACAAGGCCGGGTTTCCGGTCGAGAGGTGGCTCTTTCTCGCTCTTCTTTTGATCTTCATCTCGTATTTCCTGTCTACCCGAATGCGGAAGGGACGGTTCGAGCTTTTTCTCCTGGACCCAATGGATTTCATCTGTCTGAACATGGCGGGAGTTGTCATCGCCGTTTTCGACTATGTTCGTGGAATTTACACTGTCGTGCCGCTTTTCCTTGTTCTGATCAACACGTTTCTCCTCTTTTTCATCTTCCGGGTCCTGATAAGAAACGCCCATGTCGGTTTCGGCATGAGAAAGGTCTACGCGGCGATGCCGGTGATCCTGGTCATCACGTTGCTGTTTCTTAGATAGGCCTGCGGCCAAGGTCCAAATACCAACGTTCAACGGGATAAAGAACGTTCAGAGTCCATCCACCTTCGCTCTGCGAGCTATGGCGGACAGGGAGTCCAGAGGGGAAGAGCAGGTCCAAAAAAGAACGTTCAAGGTTCAAGGTTCAATGACCAGCGAAGTCATTGCGAGGAGCATCGAGGCGGACGAGAGTGACGGTTTACCGCGTCGAAGCTACCAGAGCGAAGACGGAAGCTGCAAAGAGAATCACGGCGCCCTCCGGTCGCCACGGGATCGCTTCGCATAGTTTCAGCTCGCGATGACAGACGGTGGGTACGCGCGATGACGCCGCTGTGTCATTGCGAGGAGCATCGAGGCGGACGAGAGTGAC
>JAADHJ010000028.1 GCA_013151915.1 Deltaproteobacteria bacterium | reverse complement strand
ACTTATTAACACAGGGTGCACAGGGTACGCAGGGTGTCACAGGGTTAGATCAAATCAGACTGAATATCCCTACAGACTGGGTTTTGGGGAAAAGCTAACTTATTAACACAGGGTGCACAGGGTACGCAGAGTTCCACGGGGTTTATTCAAGTCAACTCTTTTGGCAGGTTTTTTGCAAATTCGGTTTGTGTCATGAATCAACTAATAACGAAGAGCGCTAATCTTCAAAATCATTATAGTGGACAGATCGTCCATTCCGCCATGAAGGTCCATACTAAACTTGGCCCAGGGTTACTTGAGAGCGTCTATGAGGCTTGTTTAGTTTACGAACTGAGAAACAAAGGATTAGATGTAAAATCGCAAGTTGGATTGCCCATAAAATACGGGAAAATGAAATTTGATATTGGTTTTAGAATTGATCTTTTAGTACAGGATGCTGTGATCGTGGAATTGAAAGTGGTCGAAAAAATCTGCCCAGTGCATAAAGCCCAATTATTATCGTACTTGAGACTGAGCGGTTTCAGGGTTGGCTTACTGATAAACTTTAATACGCCTTCTTTGCGTGATGGAATCCATCGGATTATCAATGGTTATTAGTAATCCTTATCTTAATCTCCTGTCCTTCTCACCAACGTCCATCGAAGCTATAATTCTAGCAGTCAGAACCTATATGGACAACCGCCGCGTCGTCCGACGGGCTCCCCTCGACAAGCAGGGTTTTGGGAAAAGCTAACTTATTAACACAGGGTGCACAGAGTACACAGGGTTAATTCAAATTAACCTGACTATTTTTTCGGGTTGAGTTCTGGAAAAGCTGTAACGCAGAGTTACGCGGAGGGCACCTCTCCAAGGTGCTATCGCGGATCGCGGAGGGTCGCAGAGAAAACCTTTAATCTTTGGGAGAATATTCCCCTCACCGGACTTCTCCCTGTGGGCCTGCCCTGAGCCTGCCGAAGGGGAGAAGGATTTCTCTGAAATCAGCTGTTGAGACACTTCAGTTTGCGATGAAAGCTTGCTTTCATCTCCAGCTGCAGGGTCTCAATAGCTTTGGTGAAGGGATGCGCCTTACCCTGTGTAACCCTGTGAACCCTGTGGGGTGACCTGGGAGTGGTCACGCTGTTTTTTACTTTGTGAGCTTTGCCGTTCGACAGGCTCACGGTCCCGAGCTTGTCGAGGGACGGCTTAACGGCTTAAGCGACCCCAGGGAGCGGGCGTGAAACGAACTAGAAGATTCGGGTTAGCAGGTGCTTCAAGATAAGGTGCTGCTTGTATCTTTTTGAGCATCCTGCCTGTTTTGCGACAAAATAACTGAGTGCAAAAAGAGCAACTAATGCAAACAACAAGGTTCCGGTCACCATTGTTATTTTTACAGGAAGGGCGCCAATGAAATAACCGTACAGCTGGGCAAACAGTAAAGCAACTCCCACCAAAGCAGTGATAAAAAAGACTCCTTTTCGATAGTAGTGATCTCTGTCGGCCCATATCAGAAGGAAAGCCCAGCCAAACATCATTACAGCGCCTACGGTCAATAGGTAGCTATGTCCTGAACTTAAACTGTCTTGGGACGACAACATCAATATTCCCCACAGGTAAAATAGAATTGCACTGGACCAACAAATTATGGAAATTAGAGAAACATTTTTTGTTTTACCTATGATGAGTATTTCTCCCTCAGTTGCAGTTTCAGATTTATGTTTTGAGTTTTGGAAAAACCTGGAAAAGCCTAACGCAGAGTTACGCGGAGGGCACCTCTCCAAGGTGCTATCGCGGAGGGTCGCAGAGAAAACCTTTAATCTTTGGGAGAATATTCCCCTCACCGGACTTCTCTGCGAAACTCTGCGTTAAGGTTCTTGATTTTCTTTGCGAGCTTTGTCCTTCGACTCAGCTCAGGATGGTGAGCCTGCCGAACCACGGCTTTGCGTGAGATAAACCTACTCGATCTTTCGCAGGACCTTCGCCGGGTTGCCCGCGACGATAGTGTTGGCCGGGACGTCCCTGGTGACCACACTGCCTGCGCCGATGATGGCGTTCTCGCCTACGGTGACCCCGCACAGCAGCGTGACGGAGGAGCCGATGGAGGCGCCCTCCTTCACCAGGGTCATCTCGCAGTTCCAGTCGGCCTCGGTCTGCATCCCACCCGATTCGGTGGTGGAGCGGGGGAACCGGTCGTTGATGAAGGTCACATTGTGGCCAACGAAGACGTTGTCCTCGATGGTGACCCCCTCGCAGATGAAGGTGTGGCTGGAAACCTTGCAGTTGGCGCCCACCTTGGCGTTTTTCTGTATCTCCACGAAGGTGCCCACCTTGCTGTCGTCACCGATCTCGCAGCCGTAAAGGTTCACGAAGTCGAAGATCTTCACGTTCTTGCCCAGTTTTACGTCGGGGGCTATGTTCTTTTTCATGGAAACGTCTCCTTGATTGAGTAATAGCTAACTTATTAACACAGGGTACACAGAGGTCACAGGGTGTCACGGGGTTAGATCAAATTCGCCTACAGGTAGAGGTTCAAGTATTTTGTCTCACGCTCGCTCGTCACGTTACATCGTGACTCGCTAAAGGCGCAAAGGACGCAAAGAAGTGAGCATCCCCTCACCCAAGTTGCTGCTGATCCTTGTTGCCCTGGATGAAAGCGAACTTTAATCCAGGGCTCAAGGATAACCAGCCGATTTCAAGGAAATCCCGCTCCTGTCAAGGAGCGGTTGGGTGAGGGGGAGTAGCTTAACCCTGTGTTACCCTGTGAACCCTGTGGAGCAGCCTTCCAAGGGCTGCACTGTGTTAAGTTTTTGAACTTCTTTGCGTCTTGAGCGACTGGAAGGAGCGGGCGTGAGGCCAGCCTTTGATCTTCTCCGCGTGGTTATTTTGCGGCGGAGAAATCCGCCTTGCCGTTGATGTCCACGGCGGCGCCGTTCTCTTTCAGGGATCGCGATGCGGCCTCGAGGATCTGGACGACGTAGTGCCCGTCCCGCCCGCTGCTCATGGGCGTCTCGCCGGTTTCGATGCAGTCCAGGAAGTGCCGGGTCTCCACCTTGAGGGGCTCGGTCTGCTGGATGTATGGCGCCAGCATGTCGCCGTAGTGGTAGGCGTACTGAAAGCCGGCGAAATCGTCGTAGTGCGGTGGCGCCTCTACACGTTTGTCGTAGATCTTGATCTTCTCCAGGGGCTCGGTATCGTCGTAGATCAGCATCTTTTTGCTTCCCACGAAGACCATCTCGCGGACCTTGTTGGGATCGAGCCAGGATGAGTGGATTGTTGCGAATCCGCCGTTCTCGAAGTTGAGGGAGAGGTTGGTTACGTCCTCGATGCCGGGGTTGATGTGGGCCCTGCCCTGGCAGTTGACCGACAGGGGAGGGGAGCCGAAGACGTAGAGGATGATGGATATGTCGTGGGGCGCCAGGTCCCACGTGACATTGATGTCCTTCTGAAAGAGCCCCAGGTTCAGTCGCCGGGAGCTTATGTAGTAGATCTCCCCCAGTTCGCCGGAATCCACAATCTCCTTGATTCTCCTGACAGGCGCTGAATAGATGAAGGTGTGTCCGGTCATGAGTGTGAGTCCCCGGCTATCGGCCAGATCGACCAGTTCGCGGCTGTGGGCGGACGATGATGTCATCGGTTTCTCGACGAAGGTGTGCTTGCCCGCAAGGAGGCTTCTCCTGGCGAGGGGAAAATGGAGATCCACCGCCGTGGCCACAGCCACAGCATCGATTTCCGGGTCGTTGACCACCTCGTCGAGGTCCGTCGTGGTACCGACACCTGGATACAGGTTGGCCAGGTGTGCCAGCCTGTTCTCGTCGAGGTCGCAGATCGTCTTGACCCTGCACCCTTCCTGGGAGTGGAAGTTCCGTATAAGGTTAGGGCCCCAGTATCCGCAGCCCACGACGCCAATGTTCAGGATTTTATCACTCATTAGGTATTCTCCTCTTTGTTCATTTGAAAATATTAAATTCAGGTTCCAGGTTTCAAGTTTCACGGGAAAAACAGTCCAGAAAAAATCTTTAACGCAGAGGGCCGCTAGGGGCACCTCTCCCAGGTGCTATCGCGGAGTGCCGCTGAGAAAACCATAAACCTTTGGGTTTGGGAGCGGCGTACCGCAATAGTGCATAATTTTTACCACAGCGCAGTCTATCCCAGACTGCACCACAGTTTGAAGCGCTTCACTTTCCCTCACCCAGCTTCTCCCGATGGGAGAAGGATTTCTCCGAAATCGGCTGGTTATCCTTGAACCCTGGATTAAAGTTCACTTTCATCCAGGGCAACAAGGATCAACAGCAACTTGGGTGAGGGGATGCGATCTAACTTCGCATCCTTTGTCACGCCGATGGCGTGATGAGACAGCCTTTGACTTTCTCTGCGGCCCTCTGCGTACGTAAACCCTGCGGAGCAGCCTTCCAAGGGCTGCACTGCGTTAAGGGTTTTGACCCTCGGGATTGCTTCACACATTAAACGGTTCGCAATGACAAGCTTTATTTCTGTGTTAAGGGTTTTGATTAGCGGGATTGCCGCCACGCCTTTGGCGTGACTCGCAATGACGGGCGGTACAGGAATCCTAGAGGAAAAGCTGCCGGACGAAGTTTGAAAACGACAGTGAGCGGACCCGTTGCGGCGCCGACGTACCGGCGGCCTTCCGCCTTCCCGCAACGCTGTCTGCGATCTGGGTCAATATAGCGGGGAATGTCCTGACGAGGATCCACGTGTCGGACCACAGGGACCTTTCCTCGGAATATCGGATGTCGAGCCTCATCATCTCCTTGAAGGTCGTGCGGTTTTTCCCGCACACCTGCCAGAGGCCGGTCATGCCAGGGAAGGCGTTAAAGCGCCTGTGCTGCCAGCGTTGAAACCCACGGGCCTCGTAGGAAATGCAGGGCCGGGGCCCGACCAGGCTCATGTCGCCCAACAGCACATTGATGAGCTGGGGCAGTTCGTCAACGCAGGTTTTTCTGATCAGCCCGGCCAGGGGGATGAGTCGGTTATCTTTCCCAAGGTCCAGTTTGGTCAGGGTCTCGTCACTGTTGATCAGGTGGTTCAGGTGCTTCTCGTGGACAGAGGCGTCGGCGTTGACCTTCATCGTCCGGAACTTCCACATCGTAAAGGGGCTGCCGAGGTAGCCCACCCGGTTCTGCTTGAAGAAGACCGGGCCGGGGGACACAAGCTTGATGAAGGCCCCGACTGCGAGGAAGAGGGGAGACAGGATGGTCAGGCCCAGCAGGGAGCCGGCGATGTCGATGGCGCGCTTTGACACGGGGAGGCGCTTTGGGTATATGAGGCTTGCGATTCCGTTTACGTCTTCGGAGTGGTGGATATAGGTCTTAAGGTCGCTCTCATACGGGGTTGTGGGGGGAGATGAAGATCCGATGTCCGGCCGCGAAGCACGCCGCCCATCCTTCGAACCATCATCCTTGCCGTTCCTTTTGCCCTCCTCGAAAGGGAAGTTGGAAGGGTAGGAGTAGACCCGGATGCTGATCCCATCGGGGAGCTTCCCGACAAATGCCCAGGCTCCTTCCACAGACGTTTCCGGCAGGAAGATGCCCATCCGGCAGATGCCGAGCCATCCGATCTCATCGGTGGCTCTCATCACCCGAATTATCTCCCGGATGAGGTGGTTTGTGCGTCTGGTACCCTGACCGGCCGTATCCAGGGTCACCAGGGAGAACTCGTGGGAGTTGCGGTCGCAGCGGGCGCACTCGTGCCTGAGGACGGCGCGGAACTCCTCCGGGCTCAGGAGGGGGGCTCCACGGTCGTTTCCCTGTGAGCGGGAAAATGGATTTATGTTTTTTAGAAGGTTCATATTATTTTTGGTCCCTTACCTCAAGTCCTAGGGAGAGAAAAGGTTCAGAGAATCAGTTTCTATCAAGAACCGTACCAAACTTTAAAAATTAAACGATTTCAAGTTGTTAGACAATATCAGTGAATTTTTAAAGGTGGGTGGCAGTTAAAGTAGGAAAACTGTTACACACTATGGGGAAACGCTTTTCATGGTAGGAAAACTTTTTCCTATAGCTCCGCCATACCGTGCATTGGCCGGCATAGCGAAAATTGCCCTGTTGTTCCGTTTTTCATTTGATATGGTCGTAAAAAGTCCATTAATGGCTTTTTACTTTACGGAAAGCGAAAAGTGTAATTTTCACTTTCCTCCCAAATCAACGACTTGCGCTGCAAGTCATTGATTTGAGCGCCCCTCAGTGGGCGCATGCATGACTTTTTACCAAGTCATTTTAATTATGCGTTGCTACCTTGAACCCTTGAACTCTTGAACTTTTCTAGATCGCCTGAACCTGGTAAGTGTCGACTTCCACTTTCGCCTGGTACAGGATGTCCAGGAGGACCATGACCCGGCCCTCAGCCGTGTCGGCCCTGAGAATCGTTCCTGCCAGGTCTTTAAAGGGGCCGGTGCGAAACCGGACCGGGTCCCCGGGTTTGAATTCTGGAGCGCTGTCTATGAAGCCATCGTCGTCGATGCGCCCGCGGAGAAACCCGATGATGGAATCGTCCAGGGAAGGCGGCGCGTTCTCACCGAACCTTATGAGGTTGCTCACCCCCTTGGCCCATTTTACGGTGTAATAGTCGTTCGGGAAGTGGAAGCGGCCGAAGACATATCCGGGAAAGAAGGCGACCGCTTCGTGTTTGCGCCGCCTCCACCGGTATTCCTTGGTCATTGGGCAGAAAGCGTCGATCCCGCTGGAGGATAGTTCCCTGACGCAGCGTTCTTCCTCCCTGGGCTTTGCCCGGATGACATACCACCGCCGCCTGCCGTCCGCGTGATTCATGGCCCTACCGCCCTTTTTTTCCATAGTAGCCGTAACCGTAGCCGTAGCCGTAGCCGTACCGGTTGCCCGGTGTTGACTTTACGCCGTTGAGGATGACTCCCAGAATATCGCCGCCCTCCAACGATTCCATGGTATTTTCCAGCTGCTCCTTGCCGTCCCGCCCGGCGCCCATGACCAGGAGGACCCCGTCACACTGCTGCGCCAGGATGCCCGTCTCCGGCATGGGGAAGGCGGGAGGCGCGTCTACGATCACGTACCGGAACCGCTTTTTCAGGCTGTCCAGTAGAATCCCCAGTTCCTCGCTCCGCAGCCGATCGACGAATTTTTCGGAAAAATCCCCGGAGGGGAAGTAGAGGAGGTCGGACATCCCGGAGTTGATGAGAACGGTTCCGGCCCGGTGGCGCATGGCCAGGACGTCCGACAGGCCGGGCAGCGGTTTTTTCCCCAGTCCCATGTAGTCCTGGCTGGTGGCGTTGCGGCAGTCCGCGTCCATGTAGAGGGCCCGGCTGCCGTAGGCCTTGGCGAAGGACAGCGCAAGGTTCAGGGCGCAGGTCGTCTTGCCGCTGCCGATGGTCGCCCCGGTCACGAGGATCATTCTCCCTTCCTCCCTGTCGGCCGGGTCGTCGAAGTGGCGCTCGATGCGGGACTTGAGGAAGCGGAAATACTCGCTTTCAAGTGAACGCGGATGATGGAAGACCACCAGGCGGTCATCGATCTTCCCAGGGTCGGCAACCCTGGCCTTTGGGATATCCTGTCTCTTTCCCCCGGAGGGAATGGTCGCCAGGTTGTCCATAAGGATGGTCTCCGATATGGCCTCGGCCAGGTCCTTGTCACTCATCAGATCATGCTCCTGAGGTTGTTCCCGATGGTCTGGGCGACCCGGGACAGTTCCACGACGTATTGGTTCACCAGGAAGAGGACCAGGACAAACGCCGTGGCGCCGGCAACGGTTCCCAGGGCCCAGCGAATCCGGTTCCGCCTGCGTTCCATGGGCGATACGATCCTTGGGATTACCATGAGGATGGGCGCGTCAACGACCTGCCTGACCTGCTTGAGGCTGTAGAAGGCCGGGAAGAGCGACTCCAACAGGAGGGCCAGGCCGATGCCGAGACCCAACCCGCCAAACACCCCCATGGCGATGATCTTGAACCGGTTTGGCAGAAACGGTTTTTCCGGCAGGTTGGCCGGGTCCAGGATTTGGAATTTCTCCCCCTTCTGGCGCTTCTCCAGGTTCTCGGAGAGCTGGGCCTCCATTCTCTTGTTGAGGAGGTCATCGTAGCTCGCCTTGGTGTTATCGTAGTCCCGGGAGAGGCCGAGGAGCTGCTGCTCCCTCTTCGGCGCGGCCTCCACCCTCCGCTGGTACATCGCGATCTTTCCCCTCAGACCCTTCTCTTCTCCCCGGATGGCCGAAAGACGGGGCTGATTTTCGCTCAGCTGCCGCCTGAGATTGTTTAGTTCCCTGGCGGATTCGGCCCCCTGCCGAGTGGTGTCGGGCGCTGTCGCGGCTGCCGGCTGAGCGCCCGGATCGCTTCTCACCTCCTGGATGCGGGATTCCAGGGCCGCCAGCTCCTTTTTGGCGGCGATGAGGTCGGGGTGGCGCGGGGTGTATGTGGACTCCATGGATGTGACGCGCTGTCTGAGCGCGTCCCTCCGGGCGATGATCTGGGTCAGCATAGTGTCCACAGGCTCCGTGTCGGTGACGGTCCGTGCCTGTCCCTCAAGCCTGGCGATGTCCTGTTCGAGCATGGCGACACGGTTCTCCAGCTCCCGCTGGGACGCCAGGTTGTCCGTCAACTGCTGGTTGAGATTATCGAGCATGCGCAGGTTGGCGTCCAGCTGGCCGGGAAGCTCGCCCATATGCCGCCCCTTGAAGCTCTGGATGGCGGATTCCTGTTTTTCCAGGGTCTTCTTGAGCTTTGCCAGCTCGTCCTTGATGAACTGCGTGGTGCTCACCGCCTGTTCCTCCCTGCCCTGGATGCTTTCCTCGATGAAGAGGGCCATCAGGCGGGAGACGCCCAGCATGGCCTTGGTGGGGTCCTTGTGCAGGAAGCTGACCTGGAAGAAGTTGGCCTCCCGGCGGTTGGGGACCTCGATGCTCAGGTTCTTTCTCATCCTCGCCACCATGACCTCGTCGGGAGCGTTCTTTTCCTTATCCCCGGAATAGAGGTTCAGCTCCTTGATGACCTTCAAAAGTTTGGTACGGCTGGTCAGCTGCTGGGTGATGGTACGAAGCCGCCCCTCCAGGTCGGTTGTCACCGTGGATTTCACGTAATCGGCCGGGACCTTGGCGGGCTCGATGAAGATGGAGGTGGTGCTCCGGTACAGGTTGGGTATGTAAAGGCCATAGAGGGTGACGGCCGTGGCGATGATGACGAAGGGCACGAGGATAACCCACTTTCGCCTCCACACGAGATCGAGTATGTTTCTTAGTTCTCCGCCGGTCTGCTGTTCCTGGTTCATTAAAAGATCCCCGTTACCGCCAGTTTCAGGCGGTTTTCGTCAAGGTCCTCCGCGTTCAGTGTGCTGTCCACCTTGTTTTTCAAAAGATCCAACGCCAGGTGGACCGCCGAAGTGGCCTGCCAGGAGACGCCTACCTGGGCCGAATACTCGTTCTGATCCCTTTGGGCGCCGGCAGAACTGGCGGGGAACTCATCCCTTCTGTAGTTTGCCGATGAGTCGACTGTTAGCGTTCGCCATAGTTTCCAGGCGATCCCGGCCCCGATGGCAACCGTTCTCGCCCACTCGGGTGTTCGGTCCGCCCCGCGGTAGATGTTGGCCGAGTAGGAGGTGTGTGCGTTCACGTCCGTCGACTGCCCGAGCCGCGATTTGAAGGACAGCAGGATTCTTGGCTTCCATCCCCTGTCGCCCCGGTCGATTTTCGACCCGTCCACCCCGATCTCGGTGTGGTAGGAGATCCCGGGTCCGGGCGCGCTGTCGGAAAAAAGCTTCATCCCCACGGTATCGATCTCATACTTGTTCGACGTTCCCCCGAAACGTGTTTCCGATCCGGACCAGGAAAGTTCTCCGCCGAAGGCCGACCCCAGGCTGTAATCGGATGTAATGCCTATTGCCATCCGTTCGCTGCCCCAGTCATCCCCGCCGACGTCGTTTTGGCCGGCGAGGGCGGATCCGGTCAACGTGAGATGGGTCCGGCGGCCCAGGACAATACCTGACGAGGCATCCAGCCGCATCGTTCGAGTGTTCTCGTCCTCCCGGTCCAGATCTTCCCCGCCGGCGGTGAACTCCCAGCTTCCGCCCGAAAGGGTCTTCCCTCCCGTCGTCAGGGATACCTTTCTCCGGTTCGTCAACGCCCGGGTGCGGTCGAGATCTGTGAGCACATCGAGTGTCGTGGTCTCCCTGGATATTTCGGCATTCAGTTTCAGGTAGCACTCCTGGTGAAGGTCCCAGGTAAAATCGGTCGTGAGGCCGTAGATGGCATGCCGGGAGTCGTTCGTCCCCGTGGTTTTTTCCCAACCTCCGTAAGCCTGCAGAAGATAGATGTCTCTCCCGGAATGTTCTTCCTGTTTCATGCCCAGCCTCGTGCTCAATATCTCCCCTTGTACCTCCTGGCCGGGGGGAAGCCGGTCGATGTTGTTGCTGACTTCGCTTCGCACGGTAATAGTCCAATCCGTTTCCACGGCCCATGAATCGCCGCCGGTCAAAAGCAGTGTTCCTGTTGCCGCGCCCAGATACAGGAGCAGCCCCGTGACGAATTTTAGACTTCTGTGCGTTCTCATCAAGGCACCACCAGGGTGTCTCCCCGCTTAAGGAGGAGGTTATGGCCCTTTTCCGGGTCCTTGAGTATGTCCCGATAGTTGACCTCGTATTTGACCTGCCGGTTTCCCTCGTATCTGATCACGGCCATCCGATCCTTTTTGGCGAACTGGGTAAAGCCTCCCGACAGGGCCAGGGCCTGAAGGACGGTCAGCCTGTCCTGCAAGGGGTAGACCCCGGGGTT
Source organism: Deltaproteobacteria bacterium (assembly GCA_013151915.1). Taxonomy (NCBI): domain Bacteria; kingdom Pseudomonadati; phylum Myxococcota; class Myxococcia; species Deltaproteobacteria bacterium. The sequence continues at coordinate 79,569 of JAADHJ010000028.1, read as the reverse complement.
TTGCACTTCGCCCAATACATAGATCCTGTTGGAGGAGGCCTGGGTAACGATCACGGTGACGAAGGGATTTTCGATGAAGAGCTTGAGCTTCTTGGAGATCTGCATGGCGATCGCATCTGTGGACATTCCCATTGCCACGACGTCCCCCACGAGGGGGAGGGTGGTCTTGCCGTCCGGCCTTACCAGGTAATCCCCGGTGATGTCATCGTTCTTCCAGACGACGATGTGAAGCAGGTCCCCGGCTCCCACCAGGTAGGTTTTATCGCTTTTGTCTCCTGCCCATCCATCCGGCGACCAGGCCAGTCCCAGGGAAAAGATACCGATTAAAACCGACACTACGATCTTCTTAACCATTGCCAAGCCCCGTTTCCTTGATCTTACTCAGTAGGGTTTTGTAGCTGATATTGAGCATTCCTGCGGCTCTTTTCCGGTTCCAGCGGGTTATCTCCAGCACCTTTTCTATGGCGTCCCGTTCAGCTTTCAGGGCGGCTATCTTTGCGATCTCCCTGAGGCTCAGAACCGCCGCCGGTTGAGGGCTTTCTTCAGCCGCGCTGTTAAATGTAAGTGGTTCGGACTGGGTTTCATCCTCGGGAGGATGGTTGGACAGTTCCTCGTAGATGAATCGCTCACCGCCCAGAACGGTGGCCCTTCTGACGATATTCTCCAGTTCCCGGATGTTCCCCGGCCATCTGTGGGCCGAAAGCCTGCCCAGAATTTTCTCGTCGAGATCAAGAATGGGCACGCGGTACAGGTCCGAATATTTTTTTAAAAAATACCCGACAAGCGCCGGGATGTGCGTTGGGCGTTCCCTCAAAGGGGGCAAATGAAGGTTGACGACGTTGAGCCTGAAGTAGAGGTCTCCCCGGAATTCCTTTTCCGCCACGGCATTTTCCAGGTTCCTGTTCGTGGCGGCGATAACCCGGACATCTACACCCACCCGCTGGTTGGAACCCAACGTGGAGAATTTTCCGTCCTGGAGCACGTGGAGTAGTTTGGACTGGAGAGAATAGGGAAGCTCACTGACCTCGTCCAGGAAGATGATCCCACCGTCGGCCGCCTCGAACTTCCCGGGGTTCCGTCGGTAGGCGCCCGTGAAGGCGCCTTTTTCGTATCCGAACAGCTCACTTTCCAGCAGTTCTGATGGGATCGCCGCGCAGTTGACCTTGACGAAGGGCATATTTCTCCTGGCGGAATGCCGCCAGATGAATTTGACTACCATCTCCTTGCCGGTGCCGCTCTCTCCGGTGATCAGGACGGGAAGATCCGTATCCATTATTTTGAGGGTTATCTCCCGGAGCTTCCTCATGTTGTCCGAGGTTCCGAAGAGGAGCTCCTCCTCCAGGTCCCCGTCGTGATTTCCGGACCCTTGGTCTGTCTTTGCCCCCTCGCTGCCCTCGCCCCCTTCCAATACCTGCCGGATCTTTTCGATCAGGGAGGTCCTGTCCACCGGAAAGCTCATGTAATCGGTGGCCCCCTGGTGGAAAGCGTTAACCGCATCCTCCACCGCCTTGCTCGAGGAGGTTACGAATATGGGAAGATCGGGGTTGGCCTTGCGGGCCTGCGGCAAGATCCTGTTCTGAATGAACCCGCTGTCCGTCAGGTCCAGGATCAGCAGGTCGGGCGCATCGAGCTTAAGAGCCGCCATGATATGGGCATGATCGAGACAGCAGGAAACCTTGGCGGTCATCGCCCCGGTTATCCATCCCTCATATTGGGAAGTAATGTTCCGGTTTCCTCCCAGGAGGATCTTAAATTCCATCAGGCTCCTTAGCTTCGTGTCCAGAGTCCAGAGTCTGGACTGTCCCATGTTACGAGCCTACGCAAAGGCAAGTTGCGTGCCACTGTTAGGTGGTTTTGGCATTTTTTAGGCTGCAACCGGAAAATGTCAGGTAAAATGGGGGGTGTGAGTGTAATGTATTACATATAATAAGGGGGAAACCGGACCGGTGTTGGAGTGTTATGGTCAGATTTGGGAAAAATGTTTCCCTGTTAGTGGGAAATATTTTTCCCAAATAGGAATTAATTTTCCTCTTTTCGGGTCACCGACTCTAGTCCGCAATCCTTCATCTTGTACAGGAGTGCTTTATAGCTGACACTGAGGAGTCGAGCCGCCTTGGCCTTGTTCCAGCTGGTCTCCTCGAGGGCACTCCGGATTGCCCTCTTTTCGGCCTTCCTGGCGGCGTTTCTGGCAATCGTTTTGAGAGGGAGAACTTCTGTACTGGAACCGTGGGAATCATCATGTTCGACATCAGCCCTGCTTTGGGAATCGTGGGGTGGCTCGCTGGACCCGGCCGTGGCGTCCGGGAATTCCTCACGGAGTCCCGTACCCCTTTCGTCAAGCTCGAGGATCCCGAGGACGGTATAGCGTCGAAGCGTGTTCTGGAGTTCCCTGACGTTGCCGGGCCATGGATATCTGACGAGACGATCCATATCGCCCTGGGAAAGTTCCAGCTCTTTCCTGTATCTCTTATTGTAGGAGGAAAGGAAATGCCCGGCCAGCAGGGAGATATCAACGGGCCGGTCCTTGAGCGGCGGGACATTCAGGTGCACGACGTTGAGACGGAAGAACAGGTCGGACCGAAAGACCCCACTACTTACATCCTTCTCCAGGTCATGATTGGTGGCCACCAATACGCGGGCATCTGTGCGGATGGTCTTGTTGCTTCCCAGCCTGTTGAAGGTGCCGTCCTGGAGAACGTGGAGGAACTTTGCCTGGATGGCGGGCGCAAGGTCTCCTATCTCGTCCAGAAAAATGGTACCCCCTGCCGCGTTTTCGAATTTGGAAGGTTTGGACTGAACAGCCCCGGTGAAGGCCCCTTTGTTGTAACCGAAAAGCTCACTTTCAAGAAGGGAGGCGGGAAGGGCTGCACAGTTGATTTTCAGGAAGGGACCACCGGACCTATGGGAGCGTCGATGTACTTCCCTGGCCACGGCCTCTTTGCCGACGCCGCTGTCACCGGTAATCAACACAGGAACATCGGTCTGCGCCACCTTGGTGACCATCTCCATGATATTGGCCATCTCCCGGCTGGCGTAGAGGATGGAGTAATCCTCGGTAAAAACCTTCTGCCTTTTCAGGCGCTCCAGTTCCTCCGCCATCTCCTTCTGGGATATGGCCTTGTCCACCGCAATCTGGAGTTCGTCGATGTTAAATGGCTTATGAATGTAGTCAAGAGCGCCCAATTGAAGCGCTTCGACAACCGTTTCCACCTCTCCTTTGGCGGATATGACCACGGCTTTCAGATGGGAATACCTGTCCCGGATCAGCTTCAGAAAATCAAGCCCGCTCATCCTCGGGAGCATGAGATCGAGGATGATGAGGTCGGGGGTGATGCCCCGTTCGAGGAGGGCCATGGCTTCAACGCAATCCTCGCAGACCATGACGTGGTAGCTTTCGCCCGAGAGGGCACGCTGGATTATGTCCCTGATTTCGAAGGCGTCGTCAATGGCGAGGAGGGTCTTTTTCCCGGAGTCCTTCTGCCCGGAACCCTCCTGAACGGTCTCACTGTCTGGTTCCACCGAAGATCCCCTTCTTGATTAAGATATAACGTTCAACGTCCAAGGTTCAATAGTTCAACGTCAAACGTCAAACCTCAAACCCTATTATTTCACCACAGTGCGTCGAAGGGTGGGGCAGCCTTCAAGGGGCTGCACTGTGTTAAATTAGCTCTTGATCTTCCTTTACAAGCTCCCGTAACTGGTGAGATGCTAACACAGATTTGAAAAAATGGGCAAAATATTTCCCAGTTTCCGAAAACTTTTTCCCGGTGGAAAACCAGGACCTGGAGCCTGGTTACCACCGTTGCGCCACGAGGTCCGATGTGATAAGGATTTGCCTGTGAAATTCCAGTGGGACATCTTCCTGGCGGCGTTGGGCCTGGCCATGATAATCGAGGGGCTGCCCTACTTCATCGCCCCCCATGCCATAAAGAGGACCATCGGGCGGATAGGGGAGATGCCCGGGAGGGTTCTCAGGATAATCGGGCTCCTCAGTATCGTGGGGGGGCTGGCCTTCGTCGCTATCTCCCGGTTCTTCCTCGGATGATCCTTCGAGGCCGAAACAAGAAGATCTGTTCCCGGCGCGGGGGAATAGGGAGGGGAGTGGTCCTCATCCTCCTGATCTTCGCCCCGGTCCTCCTGCCGTCCCTGTCCGCTTCCAGTTCCGAACCCGTTGTAAGGGTCCTCGTTGATGAAGGCATCCATCGTGTTGTCTTGAGGGGCCGCGACCTGACGGTGGAGAGAGGTGATTCCCACGGCTGGAGGAGGGTATTCAAGGGGCTTCGGGGGGTCTATTTCACAGACCGGGGAGGGAAAATTCACCTTGAGGGAAGCTCCGTTGACTCGAGCCGGTTCAGGATTCGGTTGCCGGGCGGTACCCTTCGTTATGTCGGAAAGAACGGGGATAACCTGCGAAGGGGATCCATCGTCATCACGTCTGATCCGGGAGGGATGACGGTTGTCAACCACGTTCCCCTCGAATCTTACCTCGTGGGCCTTGTTAATGGGGAGATCGACTCGAAATGGCCTTCGGAGGCTGTAAAGGCCCAGGTTATCGCGGCGAGAACCTTTGCCCTTTACCGAATGCAGGCGGACGAGGCTCTGTATGACGTCCGGGGTGACACCGGCGACCAGGTCTATCACGGCGCGGGCGGCGAAGATAAGAGCGCCGCGATAGCGGTCAAGGCCACCAGGGGAATGGCCATATACTATGACGGTGATCTCGTGCCCGCATTCTACCACTCGTCCTGCGGAGGGCGCACCGCCGATGCGAAGGATGTCTGGGGGACGCCCCATCCGGCATTAAAGAGCGTTATCTGCGGGGATTGCGGCGATGCTCCGCGATCCAGTTGGCGGGTCGTCATGGAGAGCCGTGAGATTCAGGGGATCCTCCAGCGGCTTTACCCGGGGATCGGTACCGTCAGGCGGTTTGGGGTCCATCGAAGGAGTCCGGACGGCAGGGTTTCAGTCCTCTTTTTCGACACGGATACCGGCAGTACCCTGTTGGATTCGGGTGATTTCAGAAGGGAAGCCGGGTACACACGTCTGCCGAGCACCCTCTTTGTGATAAGCGGAGCGGGCGGCAAGGTAGTATTTGCCGGCAGGGGATATGGCCACGGCGTAGGTCTTTGCCAGTGGGGATCCCGGGGAGCGGCCCTTAAGGGGTGGGACTACCGCCGCATCCTGAAAAAGTATTACACCGGGGTAGAAATAAGAAGAGCATACTGATAAAAGCGTACAGCGACAAGGCACATTTTTTACCACAGTGCAGCCCCTCGAAGGCTGCACCACCCTTCGACGCGCTGACGCTTGCTCAGGACAGGCAGGGTTTCAAAAGAGAGTTTCACAGAGGAGATCAAAAGCCTTAACGCAGAGTTACGCAAAAACGGCCAACCCCGGCCGCGCCGCAGAGAACCGCAGAGAAATGCTTGGGTTTGGTCAAAACCTGATTCCAGGTTTTACTTTGCGGCCCTCTGCGTTACAGGTTTTCTCTGGACTCTGGACTCCCTGTCCGCCGTAGCTCGCAGAGCGAAGGTGGATGGACTCTGGACTATAACTTATGATGACTCTCGATGATTTCGACTACCTTCTGCCGCCGGATCTGATTGCCCAGTTTCCGGCCCCCGCCCGTGACCGATCCCGGCTCATGGTGTTGGAGAGGTCCAGCGGCGCTGTAAAACACGCCAGGTTTTCCGATTTCCCCGGCCTGCTTGGGGAAGGAGACCTTCTCGTCCTCAACGATACCAGGGTCTTTCCGGCCCGGCTTATGGCCCGTCGGGACACGGGCGGCATGGTGGAGATCTTTCTGCTGAATTATCCGGCCGGAGCGTCCGAAGTGAGGTGTATGGCCAAGCCGGCAAGGAAGGTCAGGGAGGGTGAATCCCTCACCCTCGAGGACGGTTCCCGGATCGTGGTACGGCGGGACGGTGACAATCTGTGGGTGAGGATGGCCTCGGCCGGGGATCTTTCCTCCGTTCTGGAAAGGGTCGGACGGGTTCCGCTTCCCCCCTACATCCAGCGGGAGAACCGGGACCTTGATCGGATGGATATGGAGCGCTATCAGACGGTCTTCGCCAGGCATCCCGGCGCTGTTGCGGCCCCTACCGCGGGGCTCCACTTTGACGCCAGGGCCCTGGCGGGGATGGAAAGCCGTGGAGTAAAGATCAGGTACCTGACCCTTCACGTTGGTCCCGGCACCTTCCGCCCGGTGCGAACAAAGGACATCAGGGATCACCGCATGGACACCGAGTGGTTCAATATCCCGGAGGCCACGGCCGAAGCCGTCAATACCGCGAAGGGACGGGGAGAACGGGTGATCGCAGTTGGGACCACCGTCGTGAGGACGCTGGAGTCGTCCGTGTCCCGGGGGAGGGCGCTTCCGGGGGAGGGTACAACGGACCTCTTTATCTATCCCGGGAAAAACGGGCCCGGGGGACGTTTCGGGATTGTGGACGCCCTGCTGACCAACTTTCATCTTCCCCGGTCCACCCTGCTGATGCTGGTCTGCGCTTTCGCGGGGACCGAACATACCATTGCCGCCTACGGGGAGGCGGTCCGGGAGGGCTATCGGTTTTACAGCTACGGGGACGCCATGTTTATAGTGTAGAGAACAATGTGGAAAAATCTTGTCTCACGCAAAGCCGCAAAGCTTGCGAAGGAAGATCAAGAGCTAATTTAACACGGTGCAGCCGCTGGTAGGCTGCTCCACGGGGTTTTAGGTGAGGGTTTCACAGAGAGATTCAAAAGCCTTAACGCAGAGTTACGCAGAGGCGGCCAGCTGCGGCCGCGTCGCAGAGAGCCGCAGAGTAAAACGCATCCCCTCACCCAAGTTGCTGTTGATCCTTGTTAACCGGGATGAAAGTGAACTTTGATCCCGGCTGCAAGGATAACCAGCCGATTTCAAAGAAATCCCGCTCATGGGAAGGAGCGGTTGGATGAGGGGAATCAGACTGAACTGGTTTTCTTTGCGAGTTTTGCGCCTTTCCTGTCCGCCATAGCTTTAGTGACGGCGGAAGTGAGTCACGTTTTCTGGTATAACGAGCGGACGCGAGACAGATTTCGGGTTTTCTCTGCGGCCCTTCGCGACAGTACCTGGGAGAGGTGCCCCCTGTGTAACTCTGCGTTACAGCTTTTCCTAAAGCCACCTGCATGGATGTTCAGGTTGATTTGAATTAACCCTGTGGGGTGACCTGAAAGTGGTCACGCTGTGGTAAAAGTTTAGGTTCTTCTTGGCGTCCTTGGCGTCTTGAGTGAGTTGCGCCGAGGGCGTGACGAACGGGCGTGAGAAATTCAAAAATTTGGAGTCGAACCAATGAACTTCACCCTTGAGAAAACCGACCCCACCGGCGCCAGAGCCGGTATCCTGACCACGGCCCACGGGGTGGTGGAGACGCCGGTATTCATGCCGGTGGGGACCTACGGGGTGGTGAAGACTTTGACCCCGGATGAGTTGAAAGGGGCAGGCACCCAGATTCTCCTGTCCAATACCTATCACCTGTATCTACGCCCCGGGGCTGACCTGGTGCGTGCAATGGGCGGTCTTCATGGTTTTATTTCATGGGACAGGCCCATCCTCACCGACAGCGGAGGGTTCCAGGTTATGAGCCTGTCGGAGCTGTCGAAGATCGATGAGGAGGGCGTGATGTTCCGGTCCCACCTGGACGGCAGCAGCCATCTGCTGACGCCGGAAGGAGCTGTCAAGATCCAGGAAGATCTGGGCACGGATATCGCCATGTGCCTCGACGATGTGCTTTCCTTTTCGGATGATCGGTCCGCAGTGGAGAGCGCCATGAAACGGACCCTGAGATGGGCGGGCCGTTGCCTGAAAGCCCGTTCCGGTTCAGAAATGGCGCTTTTCGGCATCGTTCAGGGTGGGATTTTCGAGGACCTCCGCCTGGATTGCGCCGAGGTCCTGGTCGGGAAAGGGTTTGACGGCTATGCTGTTGGAGGACTTGCCCTGGGGGAGCCTCGGGACATGACCTGGAACATGGTGGAAGTTACCACCGCGGTACTTCCGGAGGACCGGCCCCGTTACCTTATGGGGATGGGCACCCCGAGGGACCTGTTTGAGGGTATCGGGAGGGGGATTGACATGTTCGACTGTGTGATCCCCACCCGCAACGGGCGCAACGGCACCCTTTTTACCGGTGAGGGGAAGCTTTCCATTAAAACCGCCGCCATGAAGGACGACTCCCGTCCCCCGGACCCATCATGCGGATGCTACACCTGCCGCAACTTCTCCAGGGCCTACCTCAGGCACCTGTACGTCACCGGGGAAATGTTAGCTTTTAGGTTGAATACTATCCACAATTTAAGCTATTATCACAGGCTTGTTTCGGGAGCCCGAAAAGCCATCCTCGCCGGCACCTTTCAATCCTATAGGAGCACTGTGGAAGATGGATGGGGAAAATAGTCCAGAGTCCATCCACCTTCGCTCTGCGAGCTATGGCGGACAGGGAGTCCAGGGTTCAGAGGAAGAGCAGACGCGGGGACACGGGAAGCAAAGCGAAGTCATTGCGAGGAGCATTAGGGTAACGAAGTGTTACCTATGTCCTGAGCTAAAAGTGTTACCCATGTCCTGACTGCACCTTATCCCTTTGAACCCTTGAACCTTGAACCTTGAACTGATTTTGTAAAGGAGGAAGACATGTTTACATCAACTGCCTACGCGGCCGGGCCGACGGCCGGCGCCTCAGGGGGCCTTGGGGCGTTTCTGCCCCTGATCGTTCTTTTCGGTATCTTCTATTTCCTGCTCATCAGACCGCAGCAGAAGAAATCCAAGGAGCATCAGGCGACACTGGACGCCCTTAAGCCCAACGACACCGTCATTACCAATGGAGGTGTCTTCGGAACGGTGATCAAGATCGACGGTAATGTGGTGACCATCCAGTGTTCCGACAGGGTGAGGCTCAAGGTCATCAAGAAGGCCATTTCATCCAAGGTTGACCCCGAAACCATGAGGGGAACGGATGCTAACGGATAATGGCCTTTTGGCCTAAAAACCGGGAGGAAAGATGCGCGGTAAAGTTCGAAACAAATTGCTTGTCATCGCCGCTGTTATAATTGTGGGCCTGGTGGCCGTTGTCCCATCCCTGACCTCGAACCTGCCCGGCTGGTGGAAGAAAATTCTTCCCTCCAAGTCGGTGCAGCTTGGACTGGACCTGAAGGGCGGAATGGAACTCCTGCTCGAGGTCGAGACGGATGACGCGGTCACCAATGCCCTGTCGCGAATGGCCAGTGATCTCAAGACCTCTTTCAAGGAGAAAAAAATCCGCTACAACCGGGTTGAGACCACGGGGCCGAACAAGCTTATCGTGGAGGTCCGTAGGGACAAATACCGGGATAGGGCCATGTCGGTCATCACCAAGGATTATCCGGAGGTGACATCCACCGAGGAGTCCGAAACGCGCCTCGTGGTCAGCTTCCCTGAAGCGGAGGTTACACGTCTGAAGGACAACGCCGTCGTTCAGGCGTTGGAGACTATCAGAAGCCGGGTTGACGAGTTCGGCGTAAGCGAACCCACCATTATCAAACAGGGCGTGGACCGCATCCTTATTCAGCTGCCGGGTGTCAAGGATCCCCAGAGGGCCATCCAGCTGATCAAGAGGACGGCCGTCCTGAAGTTCATGCTGGTCAAGGAGGGCGCGACGGTGGACAACCCGCCACGCGGCACTGTGGTGCTGTATGGCAGCCATTATGATCCGGCCACCGGCAGAACCACCAGATCGTCATACGTAGTGGAAAACCGGGTCCTTCTGACGGGAGATACCATCAAGGACGCGCGGGTACGGTACGATTCCCAATACGGCCGTGCTTATGTGGCCCTGACCTTTGACGGGGTCGGGGCAAGGATCTTCGAGCAGGTGACCGGCGAACACGTCAAGGAACGGCTCGCCATCGTTCTTGACGACAACGTCTACTCGGCCCCCGTCATCCAGGAGAGGATCTCAGGCGGGCAGGCTCAAATCACGGGCAGCTTTACACCCGCAGAGGCCTCCGACCTTGCCATCGTCCTGCGCGCCGGCTCCCTGCCTGCGCCGGTCAAGATTCTCCAGAAATGGACTGTAAGCCCCAGCCTGGGGAGTGACTCCATCCACAAGGGCCTGTACTCCATTGCCTTCGGGTTCCTGTTGGTCATCGCTTTCATGGTGTTCTACTATGGGTTATCCGGTGTGGTTGCCGACATGGCTCTTGTCCTCAACCTTCTGATCATCATGGCCGCTTTGGCGCTCATTCAGGCCACCCTCACCCTGCCTGGAATAGCCGGCATAGTCCTTACGATCGGTATGGCCGTGGACGCCAATGTGCTCATCTTCGAGCGTATCCGTGAGGAGCTGCGTATGGGCAAGACCATCAGGGCCGCCATCGACGGCGGCTTCGGGAAGGCTTTCCTGACTATCGTGGATGCCAATATTACGACCCTTATAGCGGCCGTGGTTCTGTTCCAGTTCGGGACAGGGCAGGTGAAGGGGTTTGCGGTGACACTTTCCATCGGTGTCCTGGCGAGCATGTTTACCGCCATCTTTGTGAGCAGGGCCATTTTTGAGGCCTATATGGAGAAGAGAACGGTAGAGAAGCTCAGCATCTGACAGGGTCCAGGACTTCGCAAAAAGCCATGCATGGACCTTTTACGACCCTATAAAATTTGATTAAGAAAGGAACCGCAGAATGGAGTTTATAAGGCCTGATATTAATCTCGATTTCGTCGGCTGGAGGCGCCGGGCGATTACCGTCTCCCTTGTGCTGATCCTGCTGGGGGTCGCCTCCCTTGTCATGAAAGGGGGGCCAAGGTTTGGGATAGATTTTGTGGGGGGTACCCTTGCCCAGATAAAGTTCAAACAGATGCCTGATATCGGGAAGATCAGGGGCGCTCTGGCCGAGAAGGGGATGGGATTGGCCATTATCCAGTCCCTTGGAGCCGACAAGGTCGCCATCAGGGTTAAGAGCACGGCCGGCGAGGAGGAGAACGTTTCCAATACAATCGGCGGTATTCTGGCCAAAAAGTTCGGCAAGGACAACGTCTCAGTCGAACTGGTGGAGATGGTCGGTCCGCAGGTCGGCGCGGACATGAGGAGAAAGGGTATGTTATCCATCCTCTATGCCATGGCCGGTATCCTGGTATATATCACCATCAGGTTCCAGTTCCGTTTCGCATTGGGGGCCATAATCGCGTTGATCCATGACGTCATGATTACAATCGGTGTCTTCAGCGTTATGGATAAGGAGTTCACCCTGCCCGTTATTGCCGCCCTGCTCACCATTATCGGTTACTCGCTCAACGACACCATCGTCGTCTACGACAGAATTCGGGAAAACATGAGGAAATCGCCCAAGGACGAGCTCTCCGGGGTCATCAACGCAAGCATCAACCAGACCCTCAGCCGGACTATTCTCACATCCGGGACCACCTTCCTTGTTCTCATCTGCCTGTTTTTCCTCGGAGGCGAGGTTATTCATGACTTTTCCTTCGCCCTTCTCATAGGCGTTGTCGTAGGTACCTACTCGTCCATTTTTATCGCCAGCCCGATCCTTCTTTTGGGACAAGGGGCCAAGGTGGCGCCGGCAGGCAAGAGGAAGTAGAAGGTGTTTGAGGGAAAAAAATGGGTCCTCAGGTCGCAGGACACGGAAAGAGCCGGCGAACTTGCCGAGGCTCTGGACACGATCCCTCTTGTGGGGCAGATCCTCCTTAACAGGGGCCTGGGGAACCGTGATGATGCCCTTCAATTCCTCAACAGCCATCTGGGGGACCTGACCGATCCCTTTCTGATCAATGACATGGATCGCGCTGTAGAAAGAATCATTACCGCCCTTCAGAACGATGAGAAGATCCTCATCTATGGGGATTACGATGTGGATGGCGTCACCGCCACATCTCTCCTTCTCCTTTTTCTTCGCGACCTAGGGTTCTCCGCCTATTACTACATCCCCAACAGGGTCCACGAGGGTTATGGCATCAACGTGGAGAGCATCAGAAGGTTCCATCGGGAGGGAATAAGCCTCATCATCACCGTGGACTGCGGCATCTCCTCCGTTAAAGAGATATCCCTCGCGAAATCTTTGGGACTCGGCGTTGTAGTCACGGATCACCATGAACCACCGGCAGAGCTTCCCGATGCCGACGCCCTGATCAATTCACTCCTGGAAAATCGTTCCTTCCCCTACAAGTTCCTTTCCGGTGTCGGCATGGCCTTTTACCTCCTGGCCGGGATCAGGAAAGGCCTGAGGGAAAACGGATTTTTCAAGGACAGGCCGGAGCCGGCGCTTCTGGACTACCTGGACCTTGTGGCTGTGGGCACCATTGCCGATATTGTTCCTCTCACCGGACTGAACAGGATACTGGTTCGCGCGGGCCTCGAACAGATCAATATCAAACCCAGGCTGGGGATTAGGACCCTTCTGTCGGTTTGCGGTATTCCCCTCGGTCAGGTTGATTCCACCGCGGTGGCCTACAGGTTGGCCCCCAAGATCAATGCGGCGGGGCGGCTGTCGGACGCCTCCGCCGGGGTTCGTCTCCTCACCACCGAAAGCGCTCCGGATGCCGAGAGGCTGGCGGGATATCTGGACATTGAGAATGTGGAAAGACAGAGGATTGAGGCGAGAATCTTCAACGAGGCGGTGGACAAAATCACATCCATGGGGCTCGATGATGGCCGGCGCAGCATCGTTCTCTATTCACCCGACTGGCATCCGGGGGTGGTGGGTATCGTCGCTTCCCGTCTCATGGAGAAGTATTACCGTCCAACAGTGCTCCTTTGCATGGAGGATGGTATATGTAAAGGATCCGCCCGGGGGATTCCCAGCTTCCATCTTTACCAGGGCTTGACCAGCTGCAAGGACCTCCTCATGGAGTACGGAGGGCATAAATATGCCGCAGGGATCAGGATGGCCGAGGACAAGATCGACCTGTTCCAGGAGCGATTCGAACAGGTGGTTCGGGATACGGTTCCGGACGAGGGTTTTATCCCTGTCATGACTCTTGACGCTGCGGCCACGCTGGCCGACATGAACCTCCGGGAAGTGGAAAAATTCCAGGCCCTCTCGCCCTTCGGGGCGGGGAATCCCGAACCGGTCATCCTCTTTTCCGATGTGAGGATCGTCAACCCCAGGATCGTTGGAGGAAGCCATCTCAGTTTTGTGGTGAGCCAGAATGGAAATTCCATCGAGGCTATCGCCTTTCGACAGGCCCACGAGCTGGACAGTCTCGGGGAGAGTATGGATCTGGCGGTGGTTCCCGAAGTCCAGACCTGGCGGGGGACGGAAAAGGTCAAACTCCGGGTCAAAGGGATGCGGAGGCACACAGGCCCCATCAGCAGCGATGGCTGAACTGCGGTTTGACCCCATAACCAGGAAGTGGATGGTCATCGCGGCTGACCGTGGGGCCCGGCCGTCCGACTATCCCGGGAGTGGATCCGGGACCGACGGGGGCGGCCCGTGTCCTTTCTGCCGGGGGAACGAATCGATGACCCCGCCGGAGGTAATGGCCGTCAGGGACCCGGGTACCGCCCCGGATACTCCCGGCTGGACGATTCGCGTGATACCCAACAAGTATCCGGCTTTTTCACCGGCCCTGCCCTTTCATCCTGTTTCAGAGGGGTTATACGATTTTTCTCCGGCCTTCGGCATCCACGAGATCGTGGTGGAGGCCCCCGAGGATGACCTCCAGATGGCTGACATGGACCTTCCCCGTATCGGAAATATCCTGGCGGTCTACCGCAGCCGTTTGAATGCCATGAGAGAGACGGGGAAGTTCGCTGCGGTCCTTGTCTTCAGAAATTACGGAGAGGCTGCCGGGGCCAGCCTCTCTCATCCCCATTCCCAGATTGTGGCAATCCCTGTTTTACCCAGCCTCGCAGCTACCGAGATTGAAAGTTTCCGCGCCCATCTTCATGGGACGGACCGGTGTCTGATGTGCGACCTGATCTCCCAGGAGATCGGGAAGGGGGAGAGGGTCATTATTCACCGGGACGGGTACCTCGCTTATGTCCCTTTCCCATCAGGATTTCCATACCAGATTCGTATTGTGCCAACGGATCACAGGGAGAATTTCCAGGATTCGAACGACGAGGATCTGGCGGGTTTTGCTTCCATCCTGAAGGAGGCCCTGACAAGGTTGAGAAAGGGGTTGAATGATCCGCCATACAACTTCATTCTTCACACCGCGCCCTTCCTTCCTGAAAGTCCATACCATTGGTACCTGGATGTGACTCCACGGATCACCACCACCGCCGGATTCGAGTGGGGAACAGGATTTTCCATCAACACTGTAACCCCCGAGGACGCCGCAGCGGCCCTAAGAAACGCCAGCCCGTAAGTGAACGCAGTCCAGAGGCTAAAGTCCAGAGTCCAGAGGGAGAGCAGACGCGGGGACGCGTCGGCGTAGGGGAGTAAAGGCGCATGGGCGTATCGAAGTGTCCTAGAACCTAGATCCAAGATCCTGGACCCTGTTTTGAGGACCTCAGACCCCAGATCCTGGACACTGATTGCTCTACTCTGGACCCTGGACTTTGGACTCTGGACTCCCCCCTTCCTTCCGCCGGCGCTCCCTTCCTTGACCAAACATGGTATCCTGTTATAAAATAAGCAAATTTCACAAAAGTCATCAACGCGCCCACTGATGGGCGCTCAAATCGAAGATTTGTGAGGAAAGTGAAAATGACACTTTTCGCTTTCCGTGGAGTAAAAAGCCATGAAAGGACTTTTTGCGACTCCATCAATGGGTATGAAGGCTGTAGTCATGGCGGGGGGGTACGGTACCAGGCTCAGGCCGCTTACCGTAAAACTTTCCAAACCCATGATACCCATAGCCAACCGTCCCATGTTGGAGCATATCGTTCTGCTCCTTAAAAGCCATGGGTTTGATGACATTATCATGCTCACCTATTTTTTTCCCGAGGCCATCGGAGAATATTTTGGTGATGGATCCCGGTTCGGGGTGAAGATCACCTACCGTCAGGACCCACCGGGGGGCCTGGGAACCGCGGGCGCCGTGGGAAGTGTCAGGGATCTCCTGGACGACCCGTTCCTGGTTATCAGCGGTGATGTAATCACCGATTTCAATCTAACGGAAGCCATGGAATTTCACCGGGGCAGGGAAGATCCTGCCACCATGGTGCTGACCCGGGTCAACAACCCTCTCCCCTTCGGGGTGGTGATAACGGATGATAATTCCAGGGTCGTCCGTTTCATGGAAAAGCCGTCGTGGGGGGAGGTGTTCAGCGATACCATCAACACCGGGATTTACATCATGGATCCTGAGGTCCTGGAGATGATTCCCCGGAGTGGTCAAAGCGATTTTTCCGAAGATATTTTCCCGGCACTCCTCGACGAAGGGAACCCTCCCGGAGCCTATGTCGCCGAGGGCTACTGGAAGGATGTGGGAAACACGGTGGAGTACCTCCAGATCCACAGGGAAATCGTTGCGGGGAACATCATCCTTGATCTGCCGGGCCGACTGACGAACGTGGATAATGCCACCCTGTTCGTGGGGGAAGGGTGCGTCGTAAGCGAAGGGGCCAGGCTGTCCGGGATGGTGGTGCTCGGGGCCGGGGCCGTTGTCGAGGAGGGCGCCAAAGTCAGGGATTCCTTCATTGGGCCGAATTGCAGGATCGGTTCGGGTGTCCGAATGCGCTCCACTGTGATGTGGGACGGCGCAAGAGTTGAGACGGGCGCATTTGTCGCGGGCAGCGTCATCGGGGCCAGAACGCAGGTCAGGCAGAGGGCCAACATCGAGGAAGGCGCCGTCGTCAGTGAGGACTGCATCATCGGTCGTGGGAGCATCGTCCGGGCCGGTGTCCGTATCTGGCCGGATAAGGTGGTCGAGGATGAGGCGGTCCTGTCGACCCACTTTATATGGGGGACGCGCTGGAGGGGAACCCTTTTTACTTCGGGGGTCATAAAGGGGCTGTCCAACAAGGAGATAACGCCGGAGTTTTCAGCGCGTCTCGGCGCGGCCTTCGGCGCCACCCTCCCGGAACACTCAGTCGTATCCATTTCCCAAGGGGTACATCGGGTTTCCCGGATGATCAGCGAGGCCCTCACTTCCGGCGTCCTCTCGGTGGGTGTCGATATCCACGATTACGGCGTTGTGCCGATACCTGTGGCCCGCCATCAGTTGCGCGGCCAGGGGGAGGTCGGCGGTTTCCACGTACGAAGATCCCCGTCGGATCCGGAGGTTCTTGAGATCCGGCTTTTCAGGGAGGGAGGCCGGGAACTGACCACCTCCGAGCGAAACGAGGTCGACAGGCTTTTTTTCCGGATGGATTTCAGGAGGGCGAGCCTTGAAAATTCCGGGACCATGTCATTTCCCTATTATGGCACAGAGGCGTACGAGAAAAGCTACCTGGAGGCCCTTGATATCGAGTTGCTCTCGAAAACCCGCCTACGTATGGTAATCGATTACTCCTTCGGAAGCACACTGACGGTCCTTCCATCCCTCCTGGGTAAAGCCAGGGTGGATGTGATCTCCCTCAATGCCCACCTCGACGAGGAAAGGGCATCCCGCACTACTGCCGAGTTCGACCGGGCCATGCGGCACATCTCTGAAATTGTCAAGGGTCTTAGAGCCGACCTTGGGGCCGTGATCAGCTCCAGCGGGGAAAGCCTGTTCCTCATAGATGAGAAAGGCCGCTGGATCGATGGGGGCAAAATGCTCCAGGTAATGACGCTGCTGGCTTTCACAACCCGGAAAGGCTGCGCCATTGCTGTGCCGGTGAGCGTAAGCGGGAATATGGAATGGATCGCCGAAAAGTTCGAGGGCAGAGTCATCAGGACCCCCATCCTGTCGGCGGCCGTCCTGGACGCCGCCATGACGGGGGATGCGTTCATGGCCGGAAACGGGGAGGGAGGCATCGCCTTTCCCTGGTTCCATCCATCGTTCGATGCCATGTTCTGCCTCGGGAAATTCGCGGAGATGCTTGCGGCATCCGGCGCCACCTTGGGGGATCTTGTCGACTCCCTGCCTGAGGCCTACCTCTCCCACAGCATCGTCCCGTGTCCATGGGAGGCCAAAGGCCAGGTAATGAGACATCTTATCGAAAGGCTGGGGGAGGACTCGAAGGGAATTGAGGGGATAAGGTTCGTGGAAAACGGGGGGTGGGTACTCATCTATCCCAGTTCCAATCATGCCTGCTTCCATATTTACGCCGAGAGTGCTACCAAGGACAATGTGAGTGAGCTGTTGAGAAGGTGGTCCAGAGAGGTCGAGGAGATACAGCGATGAGGAATAAGAAGGCAGGCATATTGATTGCCTTCGTCCTGGCGGCTTTCGTTTCCTTCAGCTTTGTGGGCGAGCGCGGTTTTCTGCGGATCTACCGGATGGTCCAGCGCCGTGACGGCCTTCGGAGCCGGGTTAAGACCCTTGAGCGGAAAAATATCGGTCTGGCCGGGGAGATTGAGCTGCTCAGGTCCGATCCGGCAACTATCGAGGGTCTGGCAAGGACCAAGCTGGGGTTGGTTCGTCCGGGTGAGGTCGTCTTCGTATTTCCCGACGAGGAAAAGTCGGAGGAAAGGCTGAAGTGACCACCGCATCAAGATGGCCTTCTCCAACCGTTGTCCTGCGTCCTCTTATCCTCCTGTTTTTCGGATACCTCATTTTTCCCGCTCCCGCCGACGGAGTCACCTGGCTGCCGCTGCACGTGGTGCTGTATGGGTTTGCTGTCGGCCTGGTAGTGGCTGAAATCCGCCACAGGATTTCCCTGAAGGCCCTCAGTGCCTCGCTTTCCCTGAATCTTGTCCTCTGCGCCATGGCCGGTCTTGTGGTGAAAATGTTCTTTGAAACCATCCCCACCATTCCGCTGATCTTCTTCGTAGGTTTCCCCCTGTCACTCTTTTCAAGGAATTTCCATTTTGTGTGGGTCCCCATTGCCGCGCTTGGGGCCGTGACCGTCGAGAGGACCCTGTTCCTTGGGGACAATAGCCTGCTTCCATGGGCAGGGGGGTTTGCCCTGTTTGGCGTGGTGGCCGGGGGTATCATCTCCAGGGGGGTGGCGAGATACGGCAGACTGCGGCATGAGTACGATCAACTGGTGAGCAACGCCAGGGACATTACCGAGAGGATAAGGATGGAGGGCGAGTTCGGTCTGGGCGACCTTGCCAGGAGAGAGGAGATGGCCGTATCCGCCGCATTGGAGGAGGAGAGACTCCTCCAGCGGCTTGTGGAGGTCGGGTGCCGTCTTTTCGGGGCCAGATCAGGTATTTTCCTCGTTCCCGATGGACCGGAGATCTTCCGGATCAAAGCGGCCGCCGTCTCAAAGAGGTATTCCAAATCTATGATCGGGGACACTATTCCCGGTGATAAGGGGATCATCAACCTTGCGAGGCGGCGGCCTGACCTGACCTTTATTAATGCGGACGCAAAGCCGGGAAGAGATTCAATCCCTTTCTACAGGGCGGACCTTCCGGTGAGGTCCATTCTGCTTCGGGTCGTGCCCCGGAATTGGCATCAGGAGAAACCCGGCGCCCTGGACCAGATTCAATGTGCCGTGTATTTCGACAGTGATGAGCCGAACATGTTCGTTCTGGATGATGCTACCCAAAAGCGTCTGGATGTCTTTACCGAGCTGGTTTCGCGGGCCATGGAGATCGGCGCTCTTCTCTACCGGGTTACCGATAACATGACCACCAGAGAGGCCATTTCCTTTTATGCCCGCGAACTTACCAGGACGATGGACGCCGGGGAAATTGCGGAGAAAGCCATCGACTCCCTGTTAAAGATACTCCCAAAATGCGACGGGGCGGCTTTTCTGGTCAACGACGGTGTAGCGAAAATTGTACACACTGCAGGGGATATTATGGAGGGTATGAAAGGAGAGACAATCCGGCGGCAGGAATCGAGCCAGATCGGTCTCCTCATACGCAACGGCAACGAGATCATCTTCGACCGGAAACGCCGGAAGCCGTCGCCTTTCTTCTATCCCAAAGAAGACCTCGGAAACGTCATATCTTTTGCGGCCATTCCCTGTGTAATGAGCCAGGACCGGGGCGGCAAGCTTTTGGCGGCTCTGGTGGGTGTCTCCACCAGTGAGGGGGTGTTTACTCCAGCTCTCAATGATCTTCGGGTCATCGCCGATATTACGGCCCAGGCCCTCGACAACGCCAACACCCATCGAAAGGTTGAACGGATGTCCAGGGTGGACGGCCTCACGGGGCTCTACAATCACCGGACGCTGCAGAAGGTCCTGGACGAGCGGATCGAGAAGCTGGGGCGCGATTACTCGAGTTCCCTGGCTTTTTTGATGGTGGATGTGGATTTTTTCAAACAGGTGAACGACACTTACGGACATCCCGTGGGTGATGAGGTTTTAAAGGAGCTGTCCAGGAGGCTCGAGGACGGGGTCCGTGGGCTTGACCCTGTGGCCCGATACGGCGGTGAGGAGTTCGCCGTTCTTCTGGACAACGTGGATGTCAGGGAGGCCCATAACGTTGCGGAAAAGCTGATAAAATCGGTGGAGGCCAGGGATTTTGCCACCACGGCCGGTCCACTTTCAGTAACGATCAGCATCGGTCTGGCCCTGCTTCACAGGGGAGAGGGGCTGAGTAAACAGGAATTTATTGACAGGGCGGACAGGGCGCTTTACCGGGCCAAGAAGGAGGGCCGGAACCGGGTGGTCGGGTTTCAGGAGATGGGGTAAAGAACGTTCAACGTCCAACGTCCAACGTCCAGAGTCCAGTGTCGCGGAGTCAAGAGTCCAGAGTCCAGCGTCCAGCGTCCAGAGTCCAGAGGGGGAGAGCAGCTTTTTAACACAGGACTTTAAAGGTTTCCTCCGTGTCTCCAGTGAGTCGTGCCATCGGCATTACGAACGGGTGGTAAAACAACGTGCTCTCTGGCGGTGAGCAATTCTTTAATCTTTCTTCTGGAGTTTGGTAGTTTGATGGTTTGGCAGTAGAGGAGTGTCGAAGTGCTCTGGACTCTGGACTCTGGACTCTGGACTGAAACAATTATGGAGGAGAAACTATGCTTAAGGTCGCTGCCATCCAGTTTTCCAGCAAAGGCGACTGGAAAAACAACTTCGAAAAAGCCCTGGAACTTTCAAGGCTGGCGGTGGAGAGAGGCGCTAAACTCATCGCTTTTCCGGAGATCTGTACCACAAAATGGTTTCCATCCATGCTGCGTCAGGGATATTTCGACTTGGCGGAAACCATCCCCGGGCCGTCCACCGACCGGATGTGCCGGTTCGCCCTCGAAAACGACGTGGTGGTGGTGCTGCCTGTCTTCGAAAAGGGTGGAAAGGGGAAATATTACAACAGCGCCGCGGTTATCGATGCCAATGGCGCCCTGCTGGGTGTATACAGAAAAGTTCACGTGCCCAACGTGCCCGGATGGAACGAGAGGTTTTACTTTTTACCCGGGGACCTGGGGTTTCCCGTTTTCCCCACCAAGGTGGGCAGGATCGGAGTTCAGATCAGTTGGGACGTTTTTTTCCCTGAAGGTCCCCGCATCCTCGCTCTGAAAGGGGCGCGGATGATAGTCGTCCCCACGTCCAATGCCCACGCCAGCTACAACAGGTGGGAAAGGATGCTTGCCGGCAACGCCATCTCCAACGGGATCTTCATCCTGAGGATTAACAGGGCCGGCAAGGAGGATAAACAGACCTTCTATGGGAAGAGCTTCTGTATGGATCCCCATGGGGAATTGGTGCACAGGGCCGCCGGTGCAAGGGACTCCGTCCACCTGACCGCCGTGGACCTGGGAGATGTCGATAATGTGCGGAACGAATGGGCCTTCTTCAGGGACCGCCGGGAGGAACTTTATGGAGAACTCCAGAAAAGGATGAGCGGAGCTGACGATCTGGGGCTGCCCTCTGTCGGGTATTCAGGCGATCTGGCCGCAAAATGAGAGCCATGGTTCTTCTCGCTGCGGACACATCCACCACCAGGGGAAGCGTTGCCCTGAAAGTTCCTGACAGTAAGGTGATGGAACGGGATCTTCCGGAGGGACTACCGCACAGCGAGACTTTGCTTCCGGCCATTCAGGAGCTATTGGCCGCTTCCGGATTGGGGCCCAAGGATGTGACGGCTCTTGCCGTCGGGGTCGGGCCCGGGGCGTTTACCGGCCTGCGCGTGGGGCTGTCAACATTCAAGGGGCTGGCATTCACCTCCCGTCTGCCCCTGGCTCCCGTTCCTTCACTCGATGCGGTCGCGTATCCCCTTCTTCTCGAAGGCAGAAAGGCGCTGGTCGCGGCAGACGCGAGAAAGGGTGAGCTCTACGCCGCCTGCTATTCCGGCATAACGCCTGAAGGGTTGCCCGCGAGAGACTGTGATGTGGCTTTGATTACCCATCATGCCTTTTCCCAATTCTGTCTGCGCTGCCCTGCCGGGAAGAGAATCGTTGCAGGGACGGGCCTGGCTATGATTAAAGGGATGGTAGATTCCATTCCGTTTCTCGCCCCCGCAGGGGATGACATGGCTTATCCCCGGGCCTCTTTCGTTATGGAGATAGGACAGAAGATGCTCGACCTGGGGAGATCCGTAACCCCGTCCGAATTGTTCCCCTTTTACGTCAGGCCACCGGATGCGACCCCATACAGAGAAGCGGCCGGACCCGCGTCCGGCAACTCCCCCGGCCGCAAGTGAGATTAACCGGGGGGACGCTGAAATGGGTGGTTGCATAGTCGGAAAGGATGGTCTTCAATATCAGGTTTATCCCATGTCTCCGTCGGACCTGGACCGCATCGTTCAAATCGAGGAACTTTCCTTTACCCATCCCTGGACCTGGGACCAATTCCTCGAGGAGCTGAACCGGCAGCCCTTCGCAAGGTGCCTGGTTTCCGCACTGGACCAGAAGGTCTGCGGATACATCATGGCCTGGCTGATTGTGGACGAACTGCATATTACCAATCTGGCCGTTGATCCTTCCGTGAGAGGCAGGGGCGTGGCGAGAGGCCTTGTCACCACACTGATCCGGGATAGCCTCTCCGAGGGAGCCGTCTGGTCCGAACTGGAGGTCAGGAGGTCCAACCTGGCTGCCCAGGCCCTCTACAAAGAGCTGGGTTTCAAGGTCCTGGGGTGTCGGAAGGGTTACTACCCGGACGGCGAGGATGCTCTCGTTATGGGGCTGGAGATGTGAAGGTATCCCAAGATCCGACGGCCAATGGCCAACGTTCAAAGTTCAACGTTCAATGGCCAACTTCCAAAGCCAACTCACCACAGCCTGTCCTGAGTTTGTCGAAGAGAATCACGCCGTCGGCGTGATCGAAGGGAATGTTGTATTTAACCAGAAAGAAAGGGAAAAATGGTTTTGAGCCCTTGACACGGCTCAGGCCGTACCCTATAATCACCTAAATTTTCCGAATGGGAGATAATGTCATTGCCTGACAAAAAAATTGTCGCCAGACTACTCAAGGAGAACGATGAGTTCAGAGCTCTTCACGAGGAACATATGGAGTTTGAGAAGCGGATAGAAGAGTTGAAGAAAAAGAGACCCCAGGACAGTCGCACCTATTTTGAGATAGAAACGCTCAAGAAAAAGAAGCTCAAGGGGAAAGATAAGATGGAGATAATCCTTACGAAACATCGCTAGTCTTTCGCTATTGGCGAGCTCAAGGGGCGAGGCCGATGGCCTCGCCCCTTTTTACATCAGGAGAATGGACAGATCATGAGCAAAAAAATGACAAGCGATCGTGTGAAAAAAGGGCCCGAGAGGGCACCGTCCAGGGCGCTCTTTTATGCTTCGGGAGTAACCCGGAGTTCATTGGAACGCCCCCATATCGGCGTTTTTACAAGTTTTACGGATATTATCCCGGGACACATCGGGATGAGGGAGCTTGAAAGGGCCATTGAAAAGGGCGTTCACTCCGGAGGGGGCGTTTCATTTCTCGTGGGCGTTCCCGGGATGTGCGACGGGATCGCCATGGGCCATGAGGGGATGCGTTACAGCCTCCCGACCCGTGAGTGGATCTCCGACCTTGTTGAGGCGGTCAGCCAGGGACATGCCTTTGACGGTATCGTACTGCTGACCAATTGCGACAAGATTACTCCGGGCATGCTGATGGCCGCGGCGAGGCTGGACATACCTTCCATCGTCGTAACGGCGGGTCCGATGCATTCCGGAATGTACAGGGGCAGCCGGCGTTCCCTGGTGCGGGATACCTTCGAGGCGGTGGGCCTTTATCAGGCCGGCGGCATTGATGAAGCCGAGCTTGAGTGCATGGCCCGGGAGGCATGTCCGGGCGCGGGATCATGCCAGGGCATGTATACCGCCAATACCATGGCCTGCGTCACGGAGGCCATGGGAATGTCTCTTCCCGGGTGCGCCACCGGGCTCGCCGGGTTTTCAAAAAAGCGACGGCTGGCCTTCGAATCCGGAGAACGCATAGTGGCCATGGTCGAGGAGGACCTGGTCCCATCCCGTATCTTGACCCGGGAGGCGTTTTTCAACGGTATCGCCGTCGATATGGCCCTTGGGGGGTCAACCAATACGGCTCTTCACGTTCCAGCCATAGCCCACGAGGCCGGTGTCAGTGTTGATCTTGATCTGTTCGACGAGATAAGCGCACGTACGCCCCATCTTGCCGATATCCGGCCCGGCGGAGAACACTTCATGGAGGATCTCGAGTACGCAGGCGGTGTCCCGGCCATCATGAACCGGCTTCTTCCCCTTCTCGCGGGTTCCATGACCGTCTCGGGAAGGGATATCAGAGATATCGCTTCGAAGTCCCAGGTACTGGATCCGGAGGTAATACACTCATCGGATAACCCCTATCACAGCCACGGAGGGATAGCGGTTCTCAGGGGTAATCTTGCTCCTGATGGCAGTGTTGTCAAACAGACGGCCGTGGCTGAAGATATGCTGCTCTTCGAGGGGCCTGCCCGCGTTTTCGAGTGCGAGGAGGACGCCATGACCGCCGTTATGGGTAATGGGGTTAAGAATGGTGACGTGCTCGTGATCAGGAACGAGGGGCCCAAAGGAGGGCCCGGGATGCGGGAGATGCTGTCCGTGACCTCTGCCATCCACGGAATGGGGCTTAAGGTCGCATTGATAACCGACGGACGATTTTCCGGCGGAACACGGGGACCGTGTATCGGGCATATTTCACCGGAGGCCGCCGCCGGCGGCCCCATGGCGCTTGTCCGGGAGGGCGATAAGATCAGGATCGATATTCTCGGCCGCATCCTGGAAGCGGAAATATCCGACGATGAGATGGCCAGGCGAAAAGCAGCATGGGTTCCCCCCGAACCAAGGGTGAAGAGGGGCATACTGGGCCGATATTCGCGGCTCGTTCGTTCCGCAAGCACCGGGGCCATTCTGGAATAGATCAGTAAGCGGGAAAGCGAGGAGTCGAAGATGCAGATGACCGGCGCTGAAATGCTCATAAAATCTCTGAAGGACGAGGATGTGGAGATCATGTTCGGTTATCCGGGCGGAGTCCTCCTGGATTTCTACGATGCCCTCTTCAAAAGCGGCATGCGGCATGTGTTGACGAGGCACGAGCAGGCCGCCGCCCACGCCGCCGACGGCTATGCCCGCGCCACCGGCAGGGTTGGGGTATGCATGGCCACGTCGGGCCCGGGGGCGACCAACCTGGTCACCGGAATCGCAACGGCCTACATGGATTCAGTGCCCATCGTGGCCTTCACCGGCCAGGTGTCGACCCACATGATCGGCGGAGATGCCTTCCAGGAGGCCGACATCATCGGCGTGACCCGGCCTGTTACAAAACACAGCTACCTTGTCCAGAAGACCGAGGATATCCCCATGGTGGTACAGGATGCATTCCACATTGCCTCCACCGGCCGTCCGGGACCCGTGGTGATCGATCTTCCGAAGGACGTTCTCGCCGGTAAGGGAAAGTATCGGCGGGCCGACGAGGTTGATATCAGGGGATACAAACCCAAGGTGGATGGCCATCCCGGACAGCTGAAGCGTGTAATAAAGGAGGTACAGAAGGCCAAAAAACCGGTTATATACGCGGGCGGCGGCGTCGTCATTTCGGATGCCGCCGAGGAACTGATGAAATTCGCGGAAACGAACCGGATACCCGTAACCAATACGCTTCTCGGTTTGGGAGGATTTCCGGGCGACCATCCCCTTTTTATCGGTATGCTCGGGATGCACGGTACCTATCAGGCCAACATGACCATTCACAATTCGGATCTCATCATTGCCATCGGGGCGCGATTCGATGACCGGGTGACCGGAAACGTCGAGCGGTTTGCCCCCAACGCGAGGGTCGTCCACGTTGATATCGATCCGTCCGCCATCAGCAAGAACATCGTTGTCCACATCCCCGTGGTCGGGGACGTGAAGAACGTACTGCAGGGACTGAATGAACTGCAGGCCGGCCAGGAGCCCGTCTGGAAGGAAATTCGTGAAAAGTGGTTAAATGAGGTCAGGGAATGGGGCGATGAGCGTCCACTTGAATACGATCGCAAGAGCCGCATGCTCAAGCCCCAATATGTCGTCGAGAAGCTGAATGAACTCGCGTCTGACGATGCCATCATCGCCACGGAGGTGGGACAGAATCAGATGTGGGTCGCCCAGTTCTACAGGTTCCGCCGTCCGCGAACTATCCTCTCCTCGGGGGGGCTGGGAACCATGGGGTATGGATTTCCCGCGGCAATGGGGGCGCAGTTCGCATATCCCGACAGGTTGGTCATTGACGTGGCTGGGGACGGCAGTTTTCAGATGAACCTACAGGAGCTTGCCACAGTAGCCCAACACAATCTTCCCGTTAAGATCTTTATCCTGAATAACGGATTTCTGGGTATGGTCCGTCAATGGCAGGAGCTGTTCTACGGGGCAAGATACGCTTCCACCTGCCTTATCTCCAATCCCGACTTTGTCAAAGTGGCGGAGGCGTTCGGTGTCAGGGGGATTCGGATCGCCGAGAAATCGGAGGTGGAAGCCGGCATCAGGGAAGCGTTGGCACATCCGGGGCCTGTTCTGGTGGATTGCGCTGTTGACCGTGAGGAGGGTGTCTATCCCATGGTTCCAGCCGGGGCGGCTGGTTCCGAGATGATTTTCGGCCCGAAGAGCAAGAAGGAAGCAAAACTGAAAGCCGTCAAGTGATGATGACACTTTTCGCTTTCCGCGGAGTAAAAAGCCATTAATGGACTTTTTACGACCCTATCAAAGAAGATGACTTTGTAAAAAGTCATCTTCGCGCCCATTATAAGGGCGCGCAAATCAAAGATTTGTGAGGAAAGTAAAAATGACACTTTTTGCTTTCCGCGGAGTAAAAAGCCATTAATGGACTTTTTACGACCCTATCAAGTAGGGGAGAACCTTATGAAACATACTATTTCCGTTACCGTAGAGAACAAATTCGGTGTCCTGTCACGGGTCGCAGGCCTCTTTTCAGGAAGGGGATTCAACATCGAGAGCCTGAGTGTCGGTGAGACCCTCGATCCGACCATCTCACGTATGACCATCGTCAGCCGTGGGGATGAGCGGATTATCGAACAGGTAATAAAACAGTTAAGGAAGCTCGTAGATGTCATCAAGGTGACCGACCTGACCGGCACGTCTTTCGTTGACAGGGAGTTACTCATGGTCAAGGTCAACGCCACCGAGAAGACCAAGGCGGAGATACTGAGGATCAATGTTATTTTCCGGGGGAGAATCGTTGATATTTCCCATCACAGCTACACATTCGAAATTACCGGTGATCAGGGGAAGATCGATGCGTTTATCAATTTGATCAAACCCTTCGGAGTCAAGGAAATCATGCGCACCGGCAAAGTGGCCATCGCGCGGGAAATGCACACTGAATAGGTTGGTATTAAAGGAGGAGGATGGAATGAACGTGATTATGGACAAAGATATCAAGGGCAACAGACTCAAAGGCGTGAAGGTGGCCATCATCGGGTACGGCAGCCAGGGACATGCCCATGCGCTTAACCTGCATGAGAGTGGAGTGGATGTTAAAGTCGGCCTTCTGGAGAGCAGTAAAAGCAGGAAAAAAGCGACCAAGGCAGGCCTTTCCGTGGCGTCCATTGAGGAGGCGGCAGGCTGGGCGGACCTGATCATGGTGTTGGTCCCGGATGAGATACAAAAATCCGTCTATGAAAATTACATCGCACCCCACGCCGGGAAGAACAGCACCCTGGCGTTTGCCCACGGCTTCTCGATCCATTTCGGGCAGATCATGCCGGCCGCCTCCATGGATGTGATCATGATCGCTCCCAAGGGCCCCGGGCATCTGGTTCGCCAGGAGTATTCCCATGGGAGAGGTGTCCCCTGTCTCGTAGCCGTCCATCAGGATGTAAGCGGCAAGGCGAGGGAAACGGCTTTAGCGTATGCCGGCGCCATCGGCGCAGGACGGGTCGGGATATTGGAGACCAACTTCCGGGAAGAGACCGAGACCGACCTCTTCGGCGAGCAGGCCGTCCTTTGCGGCGGCGCGACCAGCCTGGTGTTGGCCGGGTTCGAAACCCTCGTCGAAGCGGGATATGCCCCTGAGATGGCCTACTTCGAGTGTCTTCACGAGCTCAAGCTCATTGTTGACCTCATGTACCAGGGTGGGATTTCCAACATGCGTTACTCCATCAGCAATACCGCCGAGTACGGAGACCTGACTCGGGGTGGGCGCATCGTCGACGAGGATGTCAAGGATGAGATGAGGTATATCCTCGAGGAGATACAGAGTGGTGAATTCGCCAAGGAGTGGATTCTCGAAAACCAGGCCGGGCGTCCGGTGTTTAACGCACTGAAAAGACAGGGCGCCGAGCACCCCATAGAAGAGGTGGGCCGACGGCTGCGCGCTTTGATGCCCTGGCTGAAGGAGGAAGCCGCGGTCAAGGATTGATGACTTCTTACGAAGTCATCAACGCGCCCACAGAGGGGCGCACCATCATCGGGGTCGCTTCGGAAGGCCTGAAGCCGGCCGGTCTGTTCGCGGCCGGAGCAGTGGTTCTTTTCGCCTTCGGGGCTGCGGCCGCGGGGATCTTTTTCCTGGCTGGATCCGTCGCCATCCTGCTCTTCTTCCGGGACCCCGAAAGGAAGGCACATGCACGGCCCGGCGAGGTTTTTTCCCCGGCTGACGGCCGTGTCGTAGCAGTGGGACCGGTGGGGGAAGAGAGATACCTGCGAGGATCCGCTCTGAGGGTCAGCGTTTTTATGAGCCTCTTTAATGTTCACATCAACAGAATCCCTTTCCCGGGCCGCGTGCTGGAGGTCAGACACGTCCCGGGCGGTTTCAGGATGGCCCACCTCGATGATGCGAGTCTCCAGAACGAGCGGACGGAGATACTCATGGAAGACCCCTCCGGACGCAGGATCTTAATGGTCCAGGTGGCGGGACTGGTGGCGCGCCGTATTATCTGCCGCCTCGTTTCCGGGGACCGTGTTGAGACAGGGCGCCGTTTCGGGCTTATCTGTTTCGGATCAAGGGTCGATCTTTATCTTCCACCGGAGACTGTGCCCGCCGTTAAACCGGGGGACCGGGTTCGGGCGGGTTTGTCGGTTGTGGGAAGGCTGGAACCCAATGGGTGAGATGACAGGTTCGGATTCCCAGAATCATCGCAGAGCCGTATATCTGTTGCCCAACATGATAACGAGTCTCGCACTCTTCGCGGGGTTTTTCTCTGTCGTTTCATCCCTCAACGGTGAATTCGTCAAGGCCGCCGTGGCCATCCTGGTGGCAGGCCTGTTCGATGCCCTGGACGGAAGAATAGCCCGACTCACCCGGACAGCGTCCCCCTTCGGGGTTCAGTACGATAGCCTTTCGGACCTGGTTGCTTTCGGGATGGCGCCGGCCATCCTGATGTATACGGCGGTCCTCAAGCCGTTGGGCCGTTTCGGCTGGCTTGGGGCTTTCCTCTACCTGGCGTGTGGTGCCCTGAGGCTTGCGAGATTCAACGTGCAGACTCAGAAATCCGGCCAGAAGCATTTTACGGGCCTCCCTATTCCCGCCGCCGCAGGCGTAGTGGCTTCAGGGCTGCTCCTTGTAGGCAGCGAGGGGTTGAAAAGCAGCTTAATAAAGGTGGGGGTCGTGATGGGTGTATATGTCCTGTCCCTGCTTATGGTCAGCAGGATACCCTATCCTGGATTGAAACAGGTTGTAATTCCTCGCAGGAAGGCCTTTCAGGTCCTGGCCGGGGTGGTTATCTGCCTGGTCATCGCGGCGAACTACCCTGAAAAGTTCCTGTTCGGTTTTGCCGTATTCTACACTGTCCTGGGTCCTGTTTTTGGGGCCTGGTTCCTTAGAAAGCTCGCTGGTGGGGAGGTCATACACATGGAGAGCTATACTTTGGAGGATGAGGACATCCTCGAGGGTGATGAAGAGGAGGTGGTGACGCGAAATGGGGCTTAGTGAATGTGACCTTGGATTGACCGGGCCTAATCGGCATATTCTTCCATCCCTTTTAACACCGGGATGGGAAAAGTCGGCGGAAGGAGAGAACAGGATGTCTGACAGGATTGTCATTTTCGATACCACGCTGCGGGACGGTGAGCAGTCGCCCGGAGCATCAATGAACCTGAAGGAAAAAATCCAGGTTGCCAAACAGCTCGACCGGCTGAACGTAGATGTAATCGAGGCCGGGTTCCCCATCGCGTCGGAAGGTGATTTTGAGGCGGTCAGGGCCGTAGCCGCAACCGTTAAAAGGCCGCAGGTAGCAGGGCTGTGCCGGGCCAGCAGGAAGGACATCGACCGGGCATGGGATGCCCTGAAAGCGGCCAAAAAGCCCAGGATTCACACCTTCATAGCAACCTCTGACATACACATCAAGTACAAGCTTCAGAGGACCCATGACGAGGTCAGACAGGCTGCGGTGGACGCCGTTCGGCATGCCGCCGCCTATACGGAAAACGTCCAGTTCTCCGCGGAGGACGCCGCCCGGAGCGACGTCAGCTATCTTTGCGAGGTGGTTCAGGCCGTCATCGAAGCGGGAGCGAGGACGGTGAATATCCCCGATACGGTTGGCTATGCCATCCCCGATGAGTTCGGGGGGCTCATCGCCGCCCTTCTGGATAGGGTTCCCAATTTCAACCAGGCTGTTCTCGCCGTCCATTGCCACAACGACCTCGGGCTGGCGGTCGCCAATTCCCTTGCGGCGGTGGCGAACGGTGCGAGACAGGTGGAATGCACGATCAACGGTATCGGGGAGCGTGCGGGCAACGCGTCCCTGGAGGAGATCGTCATGGCTTTAAAAACCCGCCATGACCATCTCGGGTTTACCAGCGGCATCAAAACGCATGAGATCTACAGGTCAAGCCGGCTGGTTTCATCCATAACCGGGATACTCGTTCAGCAGAACAAGGCCATTGTCGGCGCCAACGCCTTTGCCCACGAGGCCGGGATACATCAGGACGGTGTACTGAAAGAGAAGACGACCTACGAGATCATGACCCCGGAATCCATCGGTGTTAAAGAAAGCACCCTGGTGCTGGGAAAGCACTCCGGGCGCCACGCCTTCAAGGAGAGGATCAAGACCCTGGGGATGGACCTTGATGATGAGGAAATGGAGAAAGCCTTCGTGGCTTTCAAGCGGCTGGCCGACAAGAAAAAGACGGTTTTCGATGAGGATATAGAGGCTATCGTTGCCGATGAGGTCCACCGCATTCCCGACAAATTCAAGCTCTTGAGCATTACCTTTACCAGTGGAACGAATGTCGTTCCTTCCGCTACCGTGGAGCTGGAGGTAGACGGAAAGGTCAAGGCCAAAGCGGAATTCGGTGATGGCGCTGTGGACGCGGCCTTCAAGGCCATCAGAAAAATTGCCGGGAGCCGTGCCAAACTTGTGAGATATACCGTCTCAGCCATCACGGGAGGCGCGGACGCACTGGGAGGAGTCTCGGTCAGAATCAAGGAGAACGGAAACACGGTGACCGGACAGGGCGCTTCCTCCGATGTCATCGTGGCTTCGGCCAGGGCCTTCGTAAACGCGCTCAACAAGATGGAATACCGGAAGGCCAACCTGGCCGTTGAGAAGCCGACCCTGTAAATTGGTGCGCAGGCCTCATTACTCGAATCTGAGACCTGCGCGCTCCTAACTGGGCGAGTTGAGGGTTTATCCATGTCAATGACCATCACAGAAAAGATCCTGGCTGCCCATACGGGCAGGGATGATGTGCATCCAGGCGAGATAATAATGGCCGAAGTGGACCTGGCGCTGGGTAATGACATTACAGCTCCCATTGCAATCAGGATTCTCCGGGACCGTGGGATCCGTCAGGTTTTCGACAGGGACAAGATCGCCCTGGTTCCTGATCACTTCTCTCCCAACAAGGATATTGAATCCGCGGAGCAGTGCAGGGAGATGAGGAAATTCGCCGAGGATTACGGGATCAGCCACTACTTTGAACTTGGGGAGATGGGGATCGAACACGCCCTTCTGCCCGAACAGGGTCTTGTGTTGCCTGGAGATCTGGTTGTCGGGGCGGACAGTCATACCTGCACCTATGGCGCCCTTGGGGCTTTCTCAACCGGCGTTGGGAGCACCGATCTGGCCGGCACGATGATCGGCGGCAAGGTGTGGTTAAAGGTACCCGCCACCATGAAGTTCGTCATCAACGGTGCAATGAAGCCGTGGGTAGGGGGGAAAGACCTCATACTCTACACCATCGGCAGAATCGGGGTTGACGGCGCACTATACAGGTCCATGGAATTTACGGGAACCACCATTGAGAATCTTGGAATGTCCGATCGGCTTACCATGTGCAACATGGCCATTGAGGCCGGGGCAAAAAACGGGATTATTTCCCCCGATACTGTTACCGGGGAATACGTCAGCCGGAGGGCCGACAGGGATTATACCTTTTACGCCTCTGACGCCGGGGCGGAATATGAAGCGACCATAGAAATGGATGCTTCCGACATCGATCTTCAGGTTTCTTTTCCCCATCTGCCGGAAAATGCCAGAGCGGTAGGTGAGGCCGCCGACACCACTGTTGACCAGGTCGTCATAGGGTCCTGCACCAACGGGCGTCTTGAGGACCTGCGGGTTGCGGCAGGCATAATGAGGGGAAGAAAGGTGGCCAGGGGGGTCAGGGTGATCATAATACCCGCCACGCCGACAATCTATCGACAGGCCATGGATGAGGGTCTTTTCGGTGTCTTCCTGGACGCCGGGGCGGTTATCAGCACCCCCACCTGCGGGCCGTGCCTTGGAGGGCACATGGGGGTTCTTGCGGAAGGGGAGCGTGCCGTGGCGACCACCAACAGGAACTTCGTGGGTCGAATGGGACATCCGAAGAGCGAGGTCTATCTGGCTGGACCGGCCGTGGCGGCCGCAAGCGCTGTGACGGGGACCATCAGTTCCCCCGAGGATCTTTAGATATGGGGGGATAAAACAGTCCAGAGTCCAGAGTCCAGAGTCCAGAGGGGAAAGCAGTATAGAGGTATCGGAGTTACCTTGAACCCTTGAACCCTTGAACTCTTGAACTCTTTTGAACCCAGTTCCACACCGGAGATTGAAAATGAGCAAAGAGATATTGAAAGGCAAAGCGTGGCGGTTTGGTGAGGACGTGGATACCGACGCCATTATCCCGGCGCGCTACCTGAACACGTCGGATCCGAACCAGCTGGCGGCACACTGCATGGAGGACGCCGACCCTTCCTTTCCCGCCGGGGTTTCCCCCGGCGATATCATCGTTGCGGGGAAAAACTTCGGCTGCGGGTCCTCACGGGAACACGCTCCCATCGCCATCAAGGCCGCAGGGGTTTCCTGCGTCATCGCTCCCTCCTTTGCGAGGATCTTCTACAGAAACTCATTTAACATGGGCCTCCCGATCTTCGAATCCGTTGAAGCTTCGGAGAAAATCAATGCGGGCGATAAACTCGAAGTGAACGTCTCCGGTGGTTTTATCTCAAACCTGACACGTGGGGAGAAATACCCATTCAAGGTCATTCCTGCCTTCATGATGGATCTCGTAACGGCGGGAGGACTCATTCCCTATCTCACCAAGGAGAATGCCCGATGAACATGGAAGCAGGAAAATTCAATATTCTGGTCCTGGAGGGGGATGGTATAGGCCCGGAGGTGACGGCTGAGGCATTGAAGGTACTCGATACCGCCGGTGCCGCCTTCGGGGTATCATTCGACCTCACCCACGCCCTGGCCGGCGGCATCGCCATCGATGAGGAGGGTGCGCCCATCTCCGCTGAAACACTCAACATGGCCGGGAACTCCGATGCCATAATATTGGGGGCCGTGGGCGGACCGAAATGGGATGATCTGCCTACGGACCGCCGGCCTGAAAAGGGCCTGCTCGCCCTCAGGTCCAATCTGGACCTTTTCGCGAATCTCAGGCCGGCCATCGTCTTTCCCTCCCTGGTACAGGCGTCGACATTAAAGCCCGAGGTGGTTTCCGGTATCGATCTTCTCGTGGTACGTGAACTTGTTTCCGGTATCTATTTTGGCGAACCTCGCGGGATAGATGAGGGCGGAGATGAGCGGGTAGGGTTCAATACAATGCGCTACTCCGAACATGAGATTGAAAGGGTGGCAAGGATGGCTTTCGAGATGGCCGTGAAGAGGAGAGGTAAGGTTACATCCGTGGACAAGGCCAATGTCCTGGAGGTCAGCGGCCTCTGGAGAGAGATCGTCAAGGATGTGGCCGGGGAGTTTCCCGATGTGGAGCTGGATCACCAGTTCGTTGACAACTGCAGCATGCAGTTGATAAGGAACCCCGCCCAGTTCGACGTCATCCTCACCGGAAACCTTTTCGGGGACATCCTTTCTGACGAGGCCTCCATGCTCACCGGTTCCATCGGAATGCTTCCATCGGCCAGTATCGGTGGAGGCTGCGCAATGTATGAGCCATCCCACGGCACTGCGCCGGACATCGCGGGACAAGACAAGGCCAATCCGCTGGCGGCCATCCTTTCCGTGGCGATGCTGTTCGAGATTACCTGCGGTATGATCGATGCCGCCCGGGCCGTGCGCTCGGCTGTGGAGGGTGTCCTCCAGGATGGTTATCGTACGGGGGATATCTTCAGCGAGGGAACACGTCTTGTCTCCTGCTCCAAAATGGGCCGACTGGTGGCCGACAGGGTTGATGACTTTGTAAAAAGTCATCAACGCGCCCATTGATGGACTTTTTACGCTCCTATCAAGGATGGAGGACAAGGAAGTGAAGCCTGTCAGGATCGGGATCATTGGACTGGGAAACATCGGGTGCGGGGTCATGGAGATCCTGCAGCGCAACGCCGGTCTTCTGGCAAGCCGTCTGGGCGCGTCCATCGAGGTCGCCAGGGCGGCGGATATTGATCCGGACCGTCCCCGGGGCGTAAAGATCCCAAAAAAGCTGTTGACCACCAATGCCATGGACGTAATCGACGATCCCGAGGTGCAGATCGTGGTGGAACTCATCGGCGGCATCGAACCGGCACGGAGCTATATCCTTGCGGCCATCGACAGGGGAAAGCACGTTGTCACCGCCAACAAGGCCCTTCTTTCCACCCACTGGCTTGAGATTTCGAAAAGAGCCGAGGAGAAGGGGGTAACCCTCGGGTTCGAGGGAAGCGTCGCCGGAGGGATCCCCCTCGTCCGCACAATCAAGGTCGGGCTCGTGGCAAACCGGATTCTTTCTGTGACCGGAATCATAAACGGGACGTGCAACTACATACTGACCCGCATGCACAAGGAACGCATGACCTTCTCACAGGTTCTAAAGGATGCGCAGGATGAGGGGTACGCCGAAGCCGATCCGGCCATGGACGTTGAGGGTGTCGACGCTGCGCAGAAACTGGCCATTCTTGTCAACCTTTGCTTTAATGTCCCAGTCTCCCCGGAAGATTTTCCGTACCAGGGGATTTCCCGATTGATCCCGCTGGATCTTGAAATAGCCGAGGAATTCGGGTGTCGGGTCAAGCTCCTGGCAACGGCCAGGCGTTCCGGCGACGAGGTCGAGGCGTGGGTCCACCCATCGCTTGTTCCGGAAGGGCATCCTCTCGCCACTGTGGATGGGGTTTTTAATGCGGTTTACCTTCAGGACGACAACCTCGGCCCATCTCTTTACTATGGCAGGGGGGCGGGGGGGCTCCCCACCGGCAGCGCCGTAGTTGCGGATGTGGTTTCCTGTGTTCGTGACATCCTGTCCGGGGCGGTGGAGAGGATACCCGTGAGCGGCTACAGGACCATGAGTAACGGGGAGCCGCCCATGAGGCTTGCAGAGAATACGGCCAATGAG
Organism: Deltaproteobacteria bacterium; assembly: GCA_013151915.1. Classification (NCBI taxonomy): domain Bacteria; kingdom Pseudomonadati; phylum Myxococcota; class Myxococcia; species Deltaproteobacteria bacterium. Next base: position 44,501 of record JAADHJ010000028.1, on the reverse strand, counting down.
TTCTATATCAGGGTCTCCGCCCACGACAGCCCCGGGGTACTCTCCACCATCTCCGGTATCCTGGGTAAGCACGGGATCAGTATCGGCTCCGTAATACAGAGGGGCCGGGAGACGGACCAGGGGGGTGGGGTACCTCTTGTGATGATTACCCATGAGGCCGTGTTCTCACGTATGTTAAAGGCTCTTCGGGAGATCGATTCCCTGAATGTGACGATGGGGGAGAGCTTTTTGATGAGGATATTGATGGGCTCGTAAAAAGTCATAAATGGACTTTTTGCGACCCTATCAATAAGTGAAAGTTAAAATGACCGAAAAACGTAAATATATCATTCTTCTGGGAGACGGGATGGCCGACCGGCCAATGGGGGAGCTGGGGGGAAAGACCCCCCTGGAAGTAGCCGACACACCCAACATGGACCGTATGGCCGGAGACGGTGTGGTCGGCCTGGCGCGAACCATCCCCGAGGGGATGGCGTTGGGCAGTGACGTGGCAAACCTCTCGGTTCTCGGCTATGACCCGGCCGTCGTCTACACGGGGCGGTCGCCCATCGAGGCCGCGGGCATGGGTGTTGATCTTGGCCCGGATGATGTGGCCTTCCGTTGCAATCTTGTTACTCTGGGCCTGCCGGGGGAGGACGGGCCGGACACTGCGCTGCCACACGGGGATGTCGATCCACGATGGATTATGGTGGACTTCGCCGGAGGTCATCCCAATGGTTCCGAGGCTGCGTCCATATTGGAAACCCTGACCGAAAACCTCGCAGGGGATGGGATCGAATTTCACCCGGGCGTCTCCTACAGGCATCTTGTGGTCTGGAGGAACGGGTTGGACAGCCTTGAAATAGCCCCTCCCCACGACCTGACGGATCAGCCTGTCGGGACGGGGTGGCCGCGGGGCGAGGCGGCGGACATGGTGCTGGACCTGATGAAGCGCTCGGTGCGGGTCCTTCCGGAGAACCGGGTGAACCGCGCGAGGGTTCGTTCAGGGGAAAACCCGGTTAACGCCATCTGGCTCTGGGGCCAGGGCAAACGGCCCCACATCGCCCCTTTCCGTGAAAGATACGGGCTCGACGGCGCGATGATAACGGCTGTTGACCTGTTGAGAGGATTGGGAGTTTCCATAGGGTTTTGCGTAGTGAAGGTTCCGGGGGCGACCGGATATCTGGATACTGACTATGCCGGTAAGGCTTCGGCGGCTCTCAGCGCCATGGATAAGGTTGATCTGGTTTACCTGCACGTTGAGGCTCCGGACGAGGCCTCCCACGACGGTTCGCTGGAAAATAAGCTCAGGGCGTTGGAGGATTTCGATGCCATGGTGGTCGGCCCTGTTCTCGAAGGTATGGAGTCCAGGGGAAAGCCATTCAGTGCCCTGGTAATGCCCGACCATGCCACTCCCCTTGCCATCAAGACCCATTCCGGGGAACCGGTGCCCTTTGCCGTCCTGGCTTCCGAGAACGCCGGGAACGGTTCGGGTCTGAACTTCTCCGAGAGGAGCGCACAGAGTACCGGCCTGATCCTGGATAGGGGGCATGAGCTCATGGGGCGGTTTATCGCCGGGAAGTTGTAATCTGGACCAACGTCCAAGGTCCAACGGGATAGAGAAAGTTCAACGTTCAATGTTCAACGGGATAAAACATCCGGGACCTGATAAAAAACGTGGAGGGCGGAAATAAATGGCGTTAATTGTCCAGAAATTCGGCGGAACGTCGGTGGGCAGTATCGAAAAAATCCGTCATGTCGCGAAACTTGGCAAGAGGGCAAAGGACGGCGGCAACGACGTAGTGGTGGTCGTCTCAGCCATGGCCGGTGAGACCAATAAGCTGGTGAATCTTTGCACCGCAATCATGGAGTCGCCGGACCCCAGGGAATACGACGTCGTTGTGTCTACCGGCGAACAGGTCACCATCGGTCTTCTGGCAATGGCCCTGAAAACCATGGGCGCAGACGCCATCTCACTCCTGGGTTCCCAGATCGCCATACGTACCGACCCGGTCCATTCAAAGGCGAGGATCCACCAGATTGATGACAGGAGAATTCTCGAGAACCTGAAAAAAGGAAAGATCGTTGTTCTCCCGGGCTTTCAGGGCGTGGATGAAAACGGAGATATCACCACTCTGGGCAGGGGAGGTTCGGATACTTCAGCTGTGGCTGTGGCCGCTGCGCTTAAGGCCGATGCCTGCGAAATATACACGGATGTTGAGGGTATCTTCACCGCCGATCCCCACGTGGTGGTGGATGCCAGAAAGATATCCAGGATCTCCTATGACGAGATGCTTGAGATGGCAAGCCAGGGGGCCAAGGTTCTCCAGATCCGTTCGGTTGAGTTTGCCAAGAAGTACCATGTTCCCCTGCATGTGCGCTCGACTTTCAGCGATTCTGAGGGTACCTGGGTTACAAGGGAGGATAGCGATATGGAAAGGGTGATGGTATCGGGGGTGACATGCGACAAGAACGAGGCCAAAATATCGGTTCTCAGGGTTCCCGACAGGCCCGGGATCGCCGCGAGCATTTTCGGGCCTATCGCCGAGGCCAACATAAATGTGGACATGATCATCCAGAATATCAGTGTTGACGGGTACACCGATATGACTTTTACCATTCCCAAGACGGACATGGCACAGGCCCTGGAAATTGTTCGGGAGGTCAGCAAGGATATCGGGGCCAAGGATGTCCTCACCGACGAAAAGGTGGCGAAAGTCGCCGTCATCGGTACAGGAATGAGAAACCATTCCGGCGTGGCATCCAAGATGTTCCGTGCGCTCGCGGATGAGGGCATCAATATCATGATGGTGAGCACCTCGGAGATAAAGGTGTCCTGCGTTGTGGAAAGAAAATATGCCGAGCTTGCTGTTCGTATCCTTCATGATGTGTTTGATCTTGGAACGGAGAGCGTATAAGCGGTCATTATGGCGGCGGGGAAGGTGGAAAGGCAATGGCTGGAGTAAAAGAAGGCAAGGATGAAGGCAGGCTTGTTATCTACGATACGACCCTGCGGGATGGTACGCAGGCCGAGGAGATCAGCCTTCAGGTAAAGGACAAAATAGCTATCGCCCATTGTCTTGATGACCTGGGGATCGATTTCATCGAGGGTGGATGGCCGGGATCCAACCCCAAGGACATGGAATTTTTCGAGAGGGCGGCGGATCTGAAACTTACCACCTCCCGTATTGCAGCTTTCGGGTCTACCCGCCGCAAAAAGATCAAGGCGGCTGATGACCCCCAGATCCAGGCGCTCCTTAAAGCTTCCGATGTCATCACCATATTCGGTAAAAGCTGGCACCTTCACGTAAAGGAGGCCCTGAGGACATCGCTGGAGGAGAATCTCGAGATGATCCACGATTCGGTCTCCTACCTCAAGGCCAATGCGGACGTGGTCTTCTATGACGCAGAGCATTTTTTCGATGGTTATAAGGACAATCCGGAATACGCGCTCAAGACCCTGCAGGCTGCTCACGAGGCTGCGGCCGACTGCCTTGTTCTCTGCGACACCAACGGGGGGACAATGCCCAGCGAACTGGAGAGGATCATCATGGAGGTCCAGCGAGAGATCCCCGACGTCGGACTGGGGGCCCACATGCACAACGATTCTGAGTGCGCTGTTGCCAACTCCCTCCTCCTTCTCCAATTGGGCGGCCGACATGTTCAGGGAACCATCAACGGATGGGGCGAAAGGTGCGGGAACGCCAACCTGTGTTCCATCATTCCCGCCGTCATTCAGAAAATGGGTATGAAAACATCCGTTTCACCGGAGAAATTGTCGAGGCTAAGGGAGATCTCAAGGACAATTTCCGAATTTGCAAATATGACCCCTTATTCCCGTCAGCCTTACGTGGGAAGGAGCGCCTTTGCGCACAAGGGCGGTGTTCACGTTTCGGCAATGCAGAGGGACCGGAGGACCTACGAGCATATCGACCCATCTTCAGTGGGTAACAGGACCAGGGTTCTTCTTTCCGATCTCTCGGGGAGGAGCAATATCCTTTTCAAGGCCGCGGAGTTCGGGATCCAGGTGGATGATAAGGATCCCGCCATTGCCCAGGTACTCGGGGAGATAAAGGATCTGGAGAACAGGGGTTTCATGTACGAGTCAGCCGAGGCTTCATTTGAACTTCTCCTGAAAAAGGCCTTGGGTAGACATCGTCGATTCTTCGGGTTCAAAGGGTTCAGGGTGATCGACGCGAAGAGAGAATGGGACAAGCCGCCCCTCTCGGAAGCCACTATAATGGTCGAGGTGGACGGCAGCGTGGAACACACCGCCTCTGTCGGGCACGGTCCCGTGGATGCCATGGACGCCGCCTTGCGCAAAGCTCTGACCAAATTCTATCCCGTTCTCGAGGAGGTCAGACTGCTGGACTATAAGGTCAGGATCCTGCCGGAGAACAAGGGAACGGCGGCCGTCACCCTGGTAATAATCGATTCCGGGGACGGAAAAACCATATGGTCCACCGTCGGTGTTTCCGAAAATATCCTCGAGGCCTCCTGGCAGGCCCTCGTTGATTCCATCGAGTACAAGCTCTTACGCGAGGAAACAGGGGAGACATAAACACGGCCCCTGTCGCCGGTAAGACAGGTTTGCGTCCGTTTCCGTTCCCGGATTGCTCGTGAATAACTTCTCAATACAGAACCCGCTGTTGACACTTGACTAGCGGGTTTTATTGTGCAAAAAAGTGCAGTTGAGAAAAGAAGGAGTCGCACAGGTATTGTGAATAGTAGAACATAAGTGCGGTCATGCCGATTGCATAACCGCACTGCGCCCATTGAAGGGCGCCCAGATTGACAACTTGCGTTGCAAGTCGTCAATTTGGGAGGAAAGCGAAAATGACATTTTTCGCTTTCCGTGAAGTAAAAAGCCGTGATGGATTTTTTACGACCCGATTATATACGGAGGGGTAAATAATGGCGGAAAGTAAAAATATCTTTGAGAGAGGCCTGTGGCGTAATCCCATGAGCTATTTGGGGATGCTTCTCTCCATCGGGTCGGCGCTGACGATTCTCGTACTGCTTGTCATCGACTTTCTGGCCACGTTTTCATCGCCATACTTCGGCGTCCTGCTCTTTTTCATCCTGCCCGTATCTTTCATGGCAGGTTTTCTCCTCATTGTGTGGGGGATGTGGGATGAACACAAAAGAAGGCGCAGGGGCCACACCGACGAAATACCGCAATTCCCAGTCCTGGACCTGAACGATCCGGGGAACAGGGTAAGGTTCTTTGTCTTCATGGCAGGCACGGTGTCTGCCGTGATCCTCCTGACGGTCATTGCCTACCAGGCATATCATTTTACGGAGTCGCGGGTATTTTGCGGAGATCTGTGTCACCAGGTGATGGCTCCCGAGGCGACCGCAGCGAAGAACTCTCCCCATGCCAGGGTCTTGTGCACGGAATGCCACGTGGGCCCGGGGGCGGGATGGTACGTCAGATCCAAACTCGCGGGCACCAGGCAGCTGTTCGCCGTTCTCCTGAAAACCTATCCCAAACCCATCCCGCCGGCCATTGAGCATCTCCGTCCGGCCCGTGAAACGTGCGAGGAATGTCACTGGCCGGAGAAGTTCTTCGGCAGCAAGATGACGGTGAGGACCCACTTCGGTTTTGATGAGAAAAACACCCCGCATGACGTATCCATGCTCGTGAAGATTGGAGGGGGCGAGAATTCGAGCGAGGAAGTCGGGTCCGGCATCCACTGGCACATGCTTTCGGAGGAAAAAGTGACTTTCAGGGCTGCAGATCCCGGACAGCAGGTAATCCCCACCGTCTGGGACAAGCAGGCGGACGGCACTGTGGTGGAGTACAAACTCCAGGACTACGAGGAGAAGGAAAACAGTGGGGGCGGACGCGATAAGGATATTCGGCTTGTGGACTGTGTCGTTTGCCACAACCGGCCGACGCATATTTTTAACTCCCCCCAGCGCAGTATGGACCAGGCTCTCCTGAATGAGACCATTGACCACACCTTGCCTTATATCAAGCGTGAGGGGGTAAGGGTGCTTGTAGGGGATTATAAAACGAAGAAACAGGCCTTCGAGGAGATAGACAGCAAGCTCAAATCGTTTTACGATCGGAAATACCCCGAGGTGGCGGCCTCCAGAGCCGACGATATCAACCAGGCAATAAAGGCAATTCAGTACATATACGACCAGAACTTCTTCCCGTCCATGAAGGTCAGCTGGAAGATGTATCCCAACAATATCGGGCACAGGGACTCCCCTGGCTGTTTTCGTTGCCACGACGGCAAACATGTCAGCAAGGACGGCAAGGTCATCCGGCGCACGTGCACAATCTGCCATACAATGCCAAAGAGCGGCCCAAGCAAGCACTGGGCGGAGGGATACCCTGCGGGGGCAAAATGGGAAACCTGGCATCCCTGGGCGCTGAAAGGTAAGCATGCTCTCATGAACTGCAGCACCTGCCATACGGGTGGGATGCTTCCGCCAAGGGACTGCGCCACCTGCCACGAGGAGAAGAACGTTACCCACTATTCCAAAAATGGAGGCATGAGCGACTTCGAGTGTTCGGACTGCCACCAGGACCTCCAGAAGGTCAGGCCCCTTGTGGAATGTACGGATTGCCACGATGACCTTGGCGGGCTTCATGTGAAGGTGGAGGAGCACAAAGATGCCGACTGTACCACCTGTCACCAGGCCCACTTATGGGTTGTGAACAACAGGGATACCTGCTATCAGTGCCATGATGACAGGACGGATCATAACCCCGAAAAATTTTGCGGGGACTGCCACAAGTTCAATTAAACCGCCCGGTGAGGGGAACTTATGGCTGACGACGTGAAGGATCTGTCCGGCAGGATCGAAAAACTTTCGCGGGAAGTGGAGGCGCTGACCGGAAGGGTCAGCGCCATGGAAAAAACGATAAAAACCTCTCCGGCGGCAGACCGGGGCGGCAGACCCGCCATAACATTGCCGGAAGGAACAGCCCCGGAACCAAAGCCTGGAGGGCTGACAACGGGCGGGATGGCCGCTGTACTGTCGCGGTTTACCGCCGTCAGTATTATTCTCCTTTTTGCCCTTCTCCTGAGAACACTGACGGATAACGGGATGATCGGGGTCACCTTCGGTTCCATCCTCGGGGTTCTTTATGCCTCACTCCTCGAGGGAACCGGGTTGATCATGTACTCCAAATCCCATTCCTTCGCTCCCATCTTCAGTGTCAGCGGAGGACTCCTTCTCTTTTCCGTAGTCTACGAAACGCATTCCAGCTTCGGTTCCATTCCATCCCTTGCCGCCTACCTCATGCTGGTTGTAGCGGCAGGTGGAATGGCTGTAATCAGCCACAAATACCGGGCGGCCATTCCCGTCAGTGTGGGTACAATGGGGATTATCGCGGCCGGGATACCTATTGATTTTCCCAATCCCAATTTTCTTTATCTCGCCGCCTTTCTCCTCGCGGTAAATATTATCGCCTTTTCCGCCGTGAACCTGCCGAAATGTCGGTGGATCCGGATCGTTGCCTTTTCGGTGACCGCGCTTTCCTACCTGGCATGGGATTACAAAATGTTCGCGTACCAAAAGGATGGCGGGGTTCTGAACGGCATATACTCCAGCGTATGGTTTATCCCATCCCTGACGGTGATATCCGCTTTCTATGTCGGGTTCGCCTTTCTCCGCATTCCAAGGAGGAAGGAGGAACGGCTGGGGGTGTTCGATTCCATATTGCCGACTTTAACCTCCGCATGGGCCTACATGCTCGCAAGGTTCCACCTGCAGTCTGACCTGGGAACCATGGTGGCGGTGGGGGCCTTCGGAACATTCATCGCAGCCGTCCTCATGGGCATGGCTTTTGTTATCGTCAGACGCCGAGAGGACGGTGCATCGGGCATTAATACACTGGTCTTCCCGGCGGCTTTCCTCCTGGCCATCTCCTTCCGGGACCTTTCCGGCGAATCCGTGATCGCCCTGGCCGTTCTCTCCCTGGCCGCCTACGGCCTTTCCTACCTTTCCGTGGCGTGGAGCAGTGCGGGAACCCGCGTCACTTCCTACTTTCTCCAGGGAACGGTGATGGGCGCCTCTTTCATCCTTCTCACCGGCAATCCACCGGGAGCGTCACCTGTGGTTACAATTGCCGCAATGGCCTCCATCACGGCTGTTTCATTTTTCCACTATCGTAGGGCGAGAAGGATCATTCCGCCCCGACATGCCCTGTTTTTTTCCCGGCTTGACAGGTCTGACAGGAGCGCCCTGATCCTCCTGCTTGTCTCCCTGACCGGTGCCTTTATGGCCTTACGGGCCGTTGCTTTCGTGGTTTTGGGAGGCCCAACGGATGCATTCAGGTGCGCCCAGTCGATTATCATCAATGTCGGGGCCGCCCTGCTCTTCCTGGAAGCGTATCGCAGGAGGAATGTGGAGGTCCGAAACGTCGCGGCGGGAGTTACCGTCATAGGCGCCATGAAGGTCTTTATTGTCGACCTGTTCGGGACCAAAGGTATTCCTCTTGTGTTGGGGGTCCTGTCCTTCGGGGTAGCGGCCGCGCTTGGTTCCGCAGTGCTGAGCAGGTGGCATCGCCACGTCGAAGATTGATTTTTTCTTTACAACGAAGTTGCTCGGGTATATAAATACGCCGAAACTTATCTGTGAATTACCCCGTTTCACTGTAACGTCGCATCAGATGCATCCGCTTGTTATTTAATTCATTTTTACGGCAACTCTCTTGTGCTGTGCCTGGGTTTATTGTTTTTTCAGGTTCCGTCGCAATTTTCGCCTGGGCGATGAATGAGTGGTAAAATTACAACCTTTGAGGAGTTTTTTCTGTTGGAGCGGTATCCGGTTGCCACCGGGGCATTGTGCCGGCGCTCCCCGCGGGGAGGAACTACCATGAGAAAAATCCAGGTTCTAACGGTCCTTCTTGGTGTGTTCCTGATGATGGCGCCGTTGCCGGCCCGTTCGGACTCCAAGATCCATTCCGGCAAAACCGTTGCCGAAGCCAACCCCCCCGAAGAGGTGGAACGGCCCATCCCAAACCTCTTTATAACCCCTCCACCGTTATCGGAGGGTATTTTTCCGTGTTCCGATTGCCACGCCGACCAGAAGACCAACCCCAACAGGCGTGAACTCACGGAGTTCCACGAGAACATAAAACTGATCAACCATGCTGAGAAGCAACGTTGGTGTCTGGACTGCCACAACCCTGATGACCGGGACTATCTGCGCCTTGCAAGCGGTAAACTGGTCACCTTCGAGGAGTCCTATTATCTCTGCGGCCAGTGCCACGGCACGATCTTCAGGGATTGGAAGGCGGGCGTTCACGGGAAACGCACGGGGGAATGGAACGGTAAGAAGGTCTACCGTCTATGTGTCCAGTGCCATAATCCGCACAACCCCAGGTTCAAACCCATCACTCCAAAACCACCGCCCATAAAACCGGCGGATATCAAGTAGAGGCCCAACGCCATGAAGGAACCCAAAATCAGCCCCCCGCGCGAACACAAGGTTGCCAGGCGGAGCTTCCTGAAGGGAGCGGCCTTAGGATCCGTTGCCCTGGCTTTGCCGTCCCGGGACGCTGACGCCTCGATCTGGGATGCTTTTTTTCAGAAGCACTTCCGTGAAATGAACGACAAGGAGTTGAAAAAGGTCCTCAAGCGCCTTGAACAGGAATATGCCGAGAAGTACGGCGTGGATATCGATATTTCCGCCAACAAACCGCTTTCGGGAGTCCTGTTCGGTTACGGTCTTGATCTGTCCAGGTGTATCGGGTGCCGCCGTTGTGTATATGCCTGTGTCGGCGAGAACAATCAGTCGAGGGATCCTCAGATCCAGTGGATTACGGTTCTGCGGTTCAAAAAAGGCGACAAATGGGTCAACGATCTTGAGAACGCCGATAAGTATTATAATCCCGACAAGGTTCCGGAGGAGGGGTACTTCTATATGCCCACCCAGTGCCAGCAGTGCGAAAACCCGCCCTGTGTCAGTGCGTGTCCCACCCAGGCTACCTGGAAGGAGGACGATGGAATTATAGTTGTGGATTACAACTGGTGCATCGGCTGCCGCTACTGCATGGCGGCCTGTCCTTATGGAGCGAGACATTTCAACTGGACCGGTCCGGGTATTCCGAAAGATGAGATCAACACCAAGACCCATTACCTGGGGAACAGGCCCCGGTATCACGGTATTGTCGAGAAGTGCACCTTCTGTATACAGAGGACAAGAAATACACCCGGCCGCTATCCGGCCTGCGTGGAGATCTGCCCGGTGGGGGCGAGGAAATTCGGAAACATGCTGGATCCGAAGAGCGAGATTCGCTACTGCATCGAAAATAAGCGTATCTTCAGGCTCAAAGAGGATCTGAATACGTATCCAAAGTTTTTCTACTTCTTCGCCACATAGAACGAGGGGACGATTGTCATGATGGATCAAATAAAACATTTCTTTATCGCCCTCAAGCAGATCGTAAAGGGCAGCCGCGGCTATTACATCTGGATCGGCATCCTCGGTTTCTTCATGCTCCTGGGGTGGAGCACCTACGTCATTCAGTTGAAAAGAGGGCTTATCGTCACGGCCATGCGCGATCAGGTTTCCTGGGGGTTCTACCTTTCGAACTTCACGTTTCTGGTGGGTGTCGCCGCTGCGGCCGTGCTCCTGGTCATCCCGGCATACATCTACAACTTCAAGCCCATCAAGGAGATCGTGCTCTTCAGCGAGATGTTGGCCATTGCTGCTATCTTCATGTGCATCATGTTCATCATGGTCGATCTTGGCCGTCCCGACAGGGTCTGGCATCTTTTTCCGTTCTTCGGCACAATGAACTTTCCAAGCTCTCTCCTGGCGTGGGATGTACTGGTCCTGAACGGCTATTTGGTTTTAAACATTGCAGTTGTTTTTTATGTCATGTACCGCATCGCCCATAACATGGAATACAGTATGGCCGTCGTGAAACCCCTGGTGATTCTCTCCATACCCTGGGCCATAAGTATCCATACGGTCACGGCGTTCCTCTACAACGGCCTGCCTGCACGCTCCTTCTGGAACGCGTCCATCCTCGCGCCCCGTTTCCTGGCTTCAGCCTTCTGCTCCGGACCTGCGCTCATGATCATCATATTCCAGGTTCTCCGGAAGATCTCCGATCTGGAGATCGAGGACAGTGCCATCTCAAAGATCGCCGAACTGATCGCCTATGCCATGGGGTTTAACCTCTTCCTCTTCGGTGCCGAGATGTTCAAGGAGTTCTATTCGGGCACCGCTCAGCTGGCGCCTTTCCAATACCTGTATTTCGGCCTTCACGGATACCATGGACTGGTACCGTGGCTCTGGACGGCCCTGATATTCAACCTGATAGCCTTTTTCCTCTTCCTCTCCCCCAGGGCGAGGAATAATGTGGTGACCCTTAACATGGCGTGCGTGCTGGTTATCATCGGCGTATATATCGAAAAGGGAATGGGCCTGGTGGTGCCGGGTTTCATCCCGGGGACCCTGGGTGAGATTTACGAATACTTTCCCACCCATTCCGAGATCTTTGTTTCCCTTGGGGTCTGGGCGACGGGAGCGCTTCTCTATACCCTTATGCTGAAGGTCGCGATCCCGATCTACACGGGCAGGCTGAGATTTGCCCGAGGTGCCGCAACGGTCGGCGAATCAGCGGCCATCCGTGGATCGGTGACAAGCGCCGAGTTGTGACCGGATCGCATGTGTCCAAAACTTTCGCATCCCTTTGTCCATTCCGGAATTTTCAAGGGTCCCATTGGGATTATCGCCGACCTGCGATTGTGAACACATACACCCGACCATGGGTTCGCAAAAAGACCCTTGACCTCAGTTTTAAACGGGTATAGACATTAACGCTGTCGTTCTAAGGGTATGCTAAACAAGCTTTAAGGAGCCTTCGATTCCTTGATACGTTTAAACCTAAACCCGATGAAATTAGTTCAATTTATTCGATGGGTACTCTCACCGGAGAAACTTCAGACGGAAAATCCCATCGCCCGTAAGCGGTCCCCTTTCGGCCGGCACGGTTTTGTCTCCTGGGTTCTTTCCCCGGATTCCCTCCCTTACGAAGCGGAAGCCCTCCCACGTGAGTGCCGTTTCGGCCGGAGGAGCTTTCTCGGGTGGATCTTTTCAGGTGAAAGGCTTGAAGAAGAGCCTGCCATGCTTCCTCCCACCGCCCGTTTCGGCCGGCACGGTTTTGCCGGATGGCTCTTGTCGGACGAAAGGCTTGAGGAAGAGCCTGCTGTGGTTCCCCTTGTTGACCGTTTCGGCCGGCACGGTTTTGCCGGATGGCTTTTGTCGGACGAAAGGCTTGAGGAAGAGCCTGCTGTGGTTCCCCCTGTTAACCGTTTCGGCCGGCACGGTTTTGCCGGATGGCTTTTGTCGGATGAAAGGCTTGAAGAAGAGCCTGTTATGGTTCCCTCCGCCACCCGGTTCGCCGGGGAGGGTTTTCTGAAGTGGCTTTTTTCTTCAGATGATCTCTATGGAGAGAATGAAAATCATCCCCCAGGTGAATAACCTCAATCAATCCCAGTTGCGAAAGGCAGAAAAATGGAACACAGCAAACATTTGTGGCGGGCCGTGCTTATCTTGCTCGTACTTTCCCTCGGATATCTGCTTGGCCGCGGGCTTCTGGTGCCTGATACCTTTGGGGAATACGGCCACTTCAGGGGGGCCAACCTTGCCGAACAGATGAACGTCCGTGTACCCAATCACGGTATCGGACCTGAGTCCTGCGCTCCATGTCATGCGGAGCGGGTCAAGAATATCGCTAAGACTCCTCACCGGGTCATCAACTGCGAGACATGTCACGGCCCATTGAGAACTCACGTGGATTATCCCAGCATCGAGGCGTTCATGAAAAATCCCAGCCAATTTAAAAGAACCGCACCAATGGAGATCCATTCCGCTCAGGACCTGTGCATCAAATGCCACGATGCCCAGCCGGCAAAACCCAAGGGTTTTCCAACAGTTGAGGTGGTCCAGCACCTTAAGGAGATGGGCGTCGAACCTGGTCCCAACGTGTGTATGGAATGTCATGATCCTCATGACCCCAAGATATAGGACCGGCAGGGTTTATCAGCGAATCCAATTAGCGAGGAGTCGGCATGAAAGATCTGAGTAGACGAAGTTTCTTGCGGGCGGCGATCGGTGTTACCATTGTCGGGGCCACGTCGTCCGTCATTTCCCTCTTTGCTCCGGGGAAACTTAAAGCTGCATCGGCGGCGACGGATATGCAGCCTGGGGGCTTTCCCGATGGGTATGATCCGTTTGCTCATTTATTCTCCTACGTCATAGATCTGAAAAAGTGTATCGGCTGCGGGTCCTGCGTCAGGGCGTGCAAGAAGGAAAATGATGTGCCCGACGAGTTCTACCGGACCTGGGTGGAGCGTTACCAGAAGGGTCGCGACCGGCCGGTCGAGATTGATTCCCCCGATGGAGGCCTTTACGGGTTCCCCTCCAGCACCGCTGGAACCGAGGGCGTGTCCAAGGCCTATTACGTTCCCAAAATGTGCAATCACTGCGCCCAGACCCCATGCGTTCAGGTCTGTCCCTTCAGTGCGACCTACCTCTCCCCCGACGGGTTGGTTCTCGTGGATGGCGAACGGTGCATGGGGTGTGGCTACTGCGTTCAGGCCTGTCCCTATGCCAGCCGATTCCTTAACCCCAGAACTAAAACGGCTGACAAATGCACCTGGTGTTATCACCGTATTTCCAGGGGGTTGAGACCGGCCTGCGTCCAGGCCTGTCCCACCGGGACCAGGATGTTCGGTGATGTCAAGGACCCCTATGATCCTGTGAGGCATATCATTGACACTGAAAGGATCGGTGTTCTCCAGCCGCAGATGTTGACCAAACCGAAATGCTACTATATCGGACTAGACAAGGAGGTCCGCTGATGCATGAGGTACTAGGCTACGTATTTCCCAACGACCTTCACATCCTTTGGTCGTTGATGATCGTCCTTTATCCCTATGTCACAGGGCTGGTGGCAGGCGCCTTCATCGTGTCTTCCCTCTACCACGTATTCGAGTTTGAATCCCTCAAGCCCATTGCCCGGTTTGCCCTCATAGCTTCCCTGGCATTTCTGCTCGTGGCGACATGGCCCCTTCTGCTCCACCTGGGCCATCCGCTACGGGGAATTAATGTCATGATAACCCCGAACTTCACCTCCGCCATGGCCGGATTCGGTTATTTTTACGGTGGATACATGATCATTCTCCTGTTCGAGGTCTGGCTGGTGTACCGGAAGGATATCGTAACCTATGCAAGAAGGTCCCGTGGCCTGAAACAGTGGATCTATAAGCTCCTGGCTCTTGGGGTCTACGATATTTCGGAGGAGGCCCAGCAGATAGACAGGAGGGCGGTCAAGTTCCTGGCGGCCATCGGTATTCCCGCTGCTTTCCTGCTCCACGGGTATGTCGGATTCCTTTTCGGGGCGCTCAAGTCCAATCCCTGGTGGTCCACACCCCTGATGCCCATCATCTTCATATTCTCGGCCGTTGTCTCCGGAATCGCGGCCCTGATAGTGATGTATCAGGTTGCGATGAAGCTCAAGGGGTTGGTCATCGACCGGGCATGCATCGGCACCATGGTTCGCTGGCTGTGGCTGTTTCTCATCATTACCGCGTCCCTGGAAATGCTGGAGATCATCACCCTGGCTTATGAGAAAGCCGAGGAATGGGAGATCATCCGGCAGCTGCTTACCGGGCCCTTGGCCCTTTCCTATATCGGTATCCAGATGATCATGGGGGTGCTTATCCCGTTCATTCTTCTCATGATCATAGTCCTTTTGGACAGGAATATGGGCGATAAGGTAGCCAACACCCTTTCGTTCACAGCAGCGTCCCTTCTCCTTATCCAGGTCTTTGCCATGAGATGGAATGTCGTCATCGGGGGTCAGATGATCTCGAAGTCCCTGGCCGGCATGCGGCAGGCGTACCGTCCGGAACTGTTCGGGAGGGAGAGTATTACCACCGCTATCTTCATCATGATCGTCCCCATTGTTTTCATCTTCGTTGCCGAGTGGCTTCTGCCGATGTTCAAATTCTCGGAAGAGCAGACCAGGAAGCTCAAGGAGACGGCGGACTATTCGAAAGGCTACACAGAGTAAAGCTTCTTCCGCCGGAACATTCAAGCCGCCCCATAAAACGGGGCGGTTTTTTTTTGGTTAAGGAGCTGCTCCCCGCAATGACGTTGCTGCACGTTGCCCTCTGGACTCTGGACTCCGCGACTCTGGACTCTGGACTCTGGACCCCGGACCCCCTTGGCATCCATATTGCTTTCCCTTGGGCATGAATCCCGACAATGGATGGAACTGCGGAAGGGCGCGAACGCTCCTCATCCTCTTTCTGGCTGTTTTCACGTTAGGGAGGCTTGGGGTGTGGGTCAGGCGTCCGCTTTTCCCCCCCGAGGCCGCTTTTGCCGCCATGGACCCGTGGCCGCCGCCTCTGGAGACAAGAATCCTCGATGCCACTGATACCCCCGTGGGCCGCCTGGTCCTGTTTCCCTCGGGAACAACCGTTAAAGGGGCTGTGTTATCCCTTGGCCTTAAAGTTGATCCATTGTGTTCCGGGTTTGTCCTGCCCAGGGCTGGAGTCGCCTGGCGGAGCAGCTCCGGCTGGCGTATACGCACAATGACCCAGGTGGAAAGGTGGGTATGGAAGATACCCATGGACCTGAGCTCAATCGGGGAAGAGGAACTGGCCCTGATACCTGGGGTGGGTCCTGTCCTTGCGGGGAGGATGTATGCTTTCCTTTCCAGGAATGTCCGGACGAGGACTGTTGATTCACTTGACGGGGTGCGTGGGGTAGGAGCGAAGAAGCTTCGCCTGTTGAAGAAATACCTCGAAGCGGATTGATTAGGCGCGACGCGCCCAAGTTTCGAGGCGGGTTAAAAATAGTCCAGAG
This sequence comes from Deltaproteobacteria bacterium, assembly GCA_013151915.1. Classification (NCBI taxonomy): domain Bacteria; kingdom Pseudomonadati; phylum Myxococcota; class Myxococcia; species Deltaproteobacteria bacterium. The sequence goes on along the minus strand of JAADHJ010000028.1, from coordinate 28,670 downwards.
TCCAGAGTCGCGGAGTCCAGAGTCGCGGAGTCCAGAGTCCAGGGTCTAAAGTCCAGAGTCCAGAAAGAAGCCATGAACCATGGTCTGGGGGTCTGGCTGCTTTATCACAACTTCCAAACACACGTCCTACCGTAATGAACTTTCTCCCCTGGAATAGTTGACAAAATCCCTAAGTAAAGTTAGATTCCACAATAACTGAATTTTCCAGTCAGGAATAGGAGAGAGTCATGTTTGAAACGTTAAAGGCCGACATCAGGGCTGCCAAAGAGAGGGATCCGGCATGCCGGAGCGCACTGGATGTGGTTTTCAGCTACCCCGGATTTCATGCCGTGGTCCTTCATCGAATTTCCCACCGCCTTTGGGAGTGGCGCCTGTTCTTTCTTGCCAGGTTACTCTCCCATGTGGGACGGTTCCTGACCGGCATTGAGATCCACCCTGCCGTCAGGGCCGGGAAGGGGTTTTTTATCGATCACGGCATGGGCGTTGTTATCGGCGAAACCGCGGAAATAGGCGAGAACGTGACCCTCTACCAGGGTGTAACCCTGGGAGGGGTGAGCCTGAAAAAAGAAAAACGGCACCCGACTCTCAGGAACAATGTGGTAGTTGGTGCGGGAGCCAAGGTCCTCGGGCCATTCGAGGTTGGTGAAAACAGCCGTATCGGGTCGAACTCGGTGGTGGTCAATGCGGTGCCGCCGAACTCCACAGTGGTGGGAATCCCAGGAAGGATCGTGGTGAAGGAGGGCAGAAAAGTCGGTGAGGTGGACCTTGATCACCAGGTGATGCCCGACCCTGTCGCCCAGGCTTTCACCTGCCTCATGGAGCATGTGAACATTCTCCATAAACGCCTGAACGCCATCAGCGAGAAGGAAGATCAGGAGCAGTCCAGGTTCGAGGAACTCAGTCGCAGACTTGACGATATTGTGAAGAAGTCCATCAAGGAGGCAACAAAACCGTCCCCTTCCAAAAAGGCCGGCGCCAAATGAAGATCACCACCCGGGCCAGTTATACGGTGCGAGCCCTTCTTGACCTGGCCCAGAATTCGGAGGGTGGGAGACCGGTCAGGTTGTCGGATATTTCCTCGCGGGAGGGGATCTCCCACTCTTACCTTGAGCAGCTGTTCAACCAGTTAAAGAAGGTGGGGGTTGTCAAGGGGAAGAAGGGGCCTGGCGGCGGCTACGTTCTAAACAAGGTCCCTGGGGAGATCCTTATAGGCGATGTAATTCGAGCTGTGGAGGGGGATGAGAAGCTTTTCCTGTGTACCGAAGAAACAGTCGGGGAAGACCCATGCAGCCGATATCCCTACTGTACCACGCACCACCTGTGGGAGAGGCTTTCTTTCAGGGTACATGAGTTTTTAAACTCGATTACCCTGGCGGATCTCCTTCGGGACGCCGGATATCTTGAGGAAGACGAGGAGAGAAATAATGCAGAGAATCTATCTTGACCACAATGCGACTACGCCATTACGCCGGGAGGTCAGGGAAAGGATGCTCCCTTTTTATGGGGAGCTTTTCGGAAATCCCTCCAGCGCACACTCCTTTGGCCAGGAGGTCAAGGTCCACCTGGACGAGGCGCGAAGCAGGATTGCCGACCAGCTTGGAGCATCTCCCAACGAGATCGTTTTCACCAGCGGTGGGACCGAAAGCGACAACACGGCCCTCAAGGGTGTCGCTTTCGCGGCCCGAAAGGGCCACATTGTCACAACGATGATCGAGCACCCCGCAGTCATGCAGTCGGCCTCATACCTGGCTAAAAAAGGATTCGATGTCACCTATGTGCCAGTTGCCTCCGATGGTGTGGTAGATCCCGAGGAGATCAGAAAGGCCCTTCGACCCGACACCATCCTTGTCTCCGTAATGCACGTTAACAACGAGGTGGGAACGATCCAGCCGATCCGGGAAATATCCGCCATTACCCGCGAGGCAGGAGTATCCTTTCATACCGACGCAGTGCAGAGTTTCGGCAAGCTTCCCACGAAAGTGGACGATCTTGGTGTGGATATGTTGTCCCTGGCAGGACACAAGATCTACGGGCCCAAGGGCATCGGAGCACTGTACATTCGGAAGGGAACAAGGATCGACCCCCTGATAATCGGGGGTGCGCAGGAGAAGCGAAGGCGGAGCGGGACCGAAAACGTTGCCGGCGCCGTGGGCCTGGGCGAGGCCGTCTTTCTCTCTGAGACGGAGAGAGAGGACGTTTTCCGCCGGTTGACCACATTCAGGAAGAGACTTGTTGAAACCCTTACCGAAAAAATAGAGGACATCGTGATCAACGGCGGTCCTGACAGGATGTTCCCCTCCACCATCAGCCTCAGTGTAAGCAGGGTGGAAGGGGAATCGATGCTCCTTTCCCTCGATATGGAGGGTGTGGCGGTGTCGACCGGGTCGGCCTGTTCTTCCGGATCCCTCGAGCCGTCCCACGTTCTGGTGGCGATGGGGATCGATACCGTCCTGGCCCAGGGAACCCTTCGCATCAGCATGGGCCGCGGAACCACCAGGGAGGAGATTGAGTTTTTCCTGGATATCTTTCCGTCCATCGTCGGGAGGCTCAGGGCCATGTCCCCTCTGGGGGCCAGGTGGAGTGAACAGTACAATCAGGCCAAATAAGGAGAACCGGATGGGTATGTACAGCGAGAAGGTAATGGACCATTTTCGGAACCCAAGGAACGTCGGCGAGATAAAAGGTGCCGATGGGGTGGGGGAAGTGGGAAATCCAACCTGCGGGGACATAATGAAGATCTACCTGAAGGTCAAGGATAATGCCATCGAGGACATCAAGTTCCAGACATTCGGGTGCGGCTCGGCTATCGCCACAAGCAGCATGGTCACGGAGATGGTCATGGGTAAGAGTCTCGATGAGGCCGAGAGCGTTACCAACAAGGCTGTTGCTGAGGCCCTTGACGGCCTGCCCCCCATAAAGATGCACTGCTCCAACTTGGCGGCGGACGCTCTTCATGCCGCCATCAAGGATTACCGGGAAAAGCACGGAAAATAATATATTCCCCCATTTGATAGTGAATCCAGCACATTTGCCTGCCAACCAATGAAGATGACTTCGTAAAAAGTCATCAATGCGTCCACTAAGGGGCGCCCAAATCAATGACTTGCAACGCAAGTTGTTGATTTGTGAGGAAAGTGAAAATAACACTTTTCGCTTTCCGTGGAGTAAAAAGCCATGAATGGACCTTTTTACGACCCCATCAAATGAAACGCCGTAAAGAAACCGTTATGGTGGCCATGAGCGGCGGTGTGGATTCCTCCACTGCCGCCGCCATCCTCCTTGAGGAAGGATACAGGGTGATCGGGGTCACCATGCTGCTCTGGGCCGAGGATGTGCCGGGTCTGGAGACAGGTTGCTGCGGAACTGAGGATCTGGCTGATGCCCGGGCGGTATGCGCCTCTCTAGGCATCCGCCATTACAGTATGGACCTGCGCGGGGAGTTCATGGCCGAGGTCGTGGAGCCGTTTGTGAGGACCTATCTTGAAGGACGGACTCCCAACCCATGTATATGGTGCAACGAACACCTGAAGTTCCGCTACCTGCTGCAAAAGGCAAGAGGCATAGGCGCCGATATGCTCGCTACGGGCCACTATGCCAGGATCGTCCATGAGTACTCATATCACCTCGCAAGGGGAGTGGATCCCTCCAAGGACCAGTCCTATTTCCTTTTCCCCGTAGACCAGAAAATACTTTCGCGTCTGCTGTTTCCCCTGGGCGGTCTGAGCAAGGACGTAGTCAGGGTTCGCGCCAGGGACCTGGGCCTGCGGGTCCATGAGAAGCCGGACAGCCAGGAGATCTGTTTCATCCCTTCCGGCGGACTGAAGGAATTTATCCGTAAATCATCGGGCGGCGGCATACGGCCGGGGCCGGTAGTGGACACATCCGGCAACATGATCGGCAGGCACGACGGGGCCGTCTGCTACACCGTGGGGCAGAGGAAAGGGTTGGGCATTGCCGCTAGAGAACCGCTGTATGTCGTCCGCGTCGATGTGGAGTCCAACACTATTGTTCTGGGCGGAAGGGATGAGGCCGCATCTTCGGGTTTATTGGCGAAGAGGGGTCGTTGGATCTCCGGCACCCCGCCTTCAGGTCGGTTCCGAGGGCAGGTGCAGATCCGGCACCGTCACATTCCGGCGGGGGCCTGGATCCATGCCGGGTCCGACGGGTCCTTTTCCGTCGACTTCGATGATCCTCAACATGGCGTGGCTCCGGGCCAGGCGGCGGTGGTCTATGACGGGGAGTATGTGCTGGGGGGCGGGTGGATCGTTTAAACCTTTTGCCTGTCTGGGTGTCTACAATGTCAGAAAGCCTTTGAGCGATGGAAAAAGACAGGGAGAATATGGATGAACGTAATCTTGTCAATATGGCCCGGGATGGGGATGATGGGGCCTTCGAGGATCTGGTTCGCCTCCACCAGAAAGCCGTTTACGCTTTTGTCTACCGACTTTCCGGCAATAGGGATGATGCCGCCGAAGTCGTGCAGAATGCCTTCATCAAGGCCTACCGCTCCATGGGGAGGTTTCGCGGTGAGTCCTCATTCAAAACCTGGCTCTACAGGATCGCCGTCAATACCTTCAGAAACCATCTCCGGGATGAGGCAAGGAGAAGACACCTTCCCATCGATGAAAAGGTCCTGCCGTCCGATGACGATGTCTTTGCGGCGGTTTCAGAAAGGCAGGAAAGAGGGATGGTCCAAAGAGCCATGAGCGACCTTCCTCCAAGACAGCGCGAGGCTCTCGTCCTGAGAATCAATGAGGGATATCGTTTCTCGGAGGTGGCGGATATAATGAAATGCTCCGTGGGGGCCGCAAAGGCCAACTACCACCAGGCCGTGCGGAAGCTCAAAGTCATCATTGGAGGCAGGGGAAATTGATGTGCCGTGACCCGTGGACAAGGGAACATCTGCCCGACCTGGTCCGGGGAAGGTTATCCGTGGAGGAGACCGGGAGGGCCGTGGCCCACCTGGATGAGTGTCGACAATGCGCTGCAGAGCGCGCCCTCATCGTGGCGATGGGAAGGATCGAGGTCCCGGATCCCGGCGATGGTTTCTGGCTGGATCTGCCGGAAAAGGTTATGAAAGGGGCCCGGGAGCGGAAAGGCGCAAGGCGTCAATGGTTTGGTGGACTGGCCGTTGCTGCTGTGGCGGCGGCGCTGGTTCTCTTTTTCCTTGTCCCGGGTACCCCTCCGGTTGACAGGATTGAAAACCTCTCCGGGATGGGGCCCCTCTCATTGGTGGACCTGGGTCCGGAACAGGACCTCCTTTCCCATGGAGGCGAGAATACCTTGGCTGTTGAGGCTGCCCTGGATATAGAGGTCGGACTGACGGAGGAAGAGGTCGCTCTTATCTCCCCGATTCCTGCCGACGGGGAGCTTGAGTACATGCTCATTGACCCCGACACCATCAATGAACTGGAGAGGGCCATCGACGAGATGTCGAACAGAGGTTGATGACTTTTTGCAAAGTCATCAACGCGCCTACGGAGGGGCGCGCAAATCAATGACTTGTCCCGCAGGTCATCGATTTGCGGGACAGGTTGTTGATTTGTGAGGAAAGAGAAAATGGCACTTTTCGCTTTCCGTGGAGTAAAAAGCCGTGGATGGACTTTTTACGACCCTATCAGAAGTTGAAGGAAGGTGAGATCATGAGAAACAGACTACCCGTTATCACGATTATATTCGCCCTGTTCCTGGTTGGTGCACTGCAGGGGACCGCCCGGGCGGAAGACTGGAAAAATCCACCATCGGAGCAGGACATCAGCCGGGTGAGGAAAAAGATCGAGACGTTGAGAGCCTGGAAGCTGACGGAGTTTCTCAACCTTGACGAACAGACGAGCGCTCGCCTGTTTCCCGCCATGCGGGAGGCCGATGAAGGCCGCCAGAAGATTGAGGCCGAGAACCGGAAACTGGTCCGGAGGATGGCCCAAATTCTGAAGAGCGACGACATCAACCAGGCGGAGATAGCGAAGATCCTGGATCGTCTGCAGAAAAACCGCCGGGAGGAGGCACTGATAGAGGAGAGGCACTTCAAGAAGGTACGCTCCATCCTTTCACCTGCCGACACGGCTCGCTATATTCTCTTCCAGATTCGTTTTCAGCAGGAGATAAGGAAAAGGATCGCCCAGTCGGGCCGGGATGGGCGTAACAGCCGTGATTCCGGGTTCTCCCGCGATGGCATGGAACGAGGTGGCACCGGCTCCAGGGGCGGTAGTTCAGGAGGCGGAAGGGGCCGGTGAGGGAACAGGTTCAACGTTCAGCGGGATGAAGAAGGTTCAATGTTCAACGTGTAAACCCGGGATTGCCGCGTCACTCTCGTCTCCCTCGATATTCCTCGCAATGACAGCAGAATAATAAAGGTACGCATTATCCGGAAGAATCTTATTTATTACTTTAAAACCCTGTGGAGCAGCCTGCGAGGGGTTGCGCTGTGGTAAATCAGCTTTTGATCCCATTTTTAAAATTTCGGCTTTTCCCTTTTCCCCATTTCAAGTAAATTACCCCCATGAAGCAAAACACCCCTGGTCTGGATGTGCGGCCCCGAACCTATGCGTGCATTACCCTTGGTTGTAAAAGCAACCAGTACGACACAGCCGCAATTGCTTCCGGCATGGAGACATATGGAATGGCCCGGTCCGAACCGGAAAGCGCCGATATCCTTATCGTCAACACCTGCATGGTCACCGGTCCCACCGAAGCCCAGTGCCGCCAGGCCATCCGCAGGGCCAGGAGGGCCAACCCCGGCGCCAGGGTGATTGTGACGGGATGCATGTCCAAGGGGGCCCCCGGTCAGCTTGTGCGGATGCCCGAGGTGGATCAGGTTGTTGATCCGGCCGAAAAGGGCAAAATACCCGAGATGCTTGGTTTTTCGGAAACTGTGCCTTGGGTTGACTGGCCCGAGGACCCAGGGGTGGGTGTCGATGGCCGGGACAGGGGATTTCTGAAAATCCAGGACGGCTGCGATCACAGCTGTTCCTACTGTATCGTTCCGTCGGTGCGGGGGAAGAGCCGCAGCCTGGCTCCCGGGAAGGTCGCCATGGCGATCCGGAAACTCATGGAGGGAGGCCGCTGCGAGGTCGTCCTCACCGCCATCCATCTCGGCCTGTACGGGAAGGATCAATCCCCTGCAGTCAACCTTGATGACCTTCTTTGGCGCCTTTTGGATGAGGACCTCCCCGGCAGGATCCGGCTCAGTTCCATGGAGCCCCTTGAGATTACCGGACGTCTCCTGGAGATCATGGCCTCGTCACCCGGCCGCATCTGCAGGCACCTGCACATCCCGCTCCAGAGCGGTAGCGACAGGGTACTCCAGGCCATGGGTCGGCCCTACCTTCGGGACGATTTTACCCGAATTGTCCATCGTGCCGGGGAAATGGTGCCCGGCATCGGGATAGGGTGCGACGTCATCTGCGGGTTCCCCGGGGAGACGGAGGATGATTTCAGCCGGACCGAGGATCTGATCCGAAGCCTTGCCATACCCTTTCTGCACGCTTTTCCCTATTCGCCGCGGCCTGGAACCCGGTCGGCCGGTATGAGCGACGACGTGCCGCACCGTGTGAAAAAGGCCAGGGTCAGAACGCTTCGTGAGGTGGCCGCCGGAAACCTGCGGGATTTCCTGGATGGCCTGGTTGGAGCGGAACTTACCGTTGTGCCGGAGAACTCCTGGAACGGAGGCGGGACCGTCGCCCTCGCCGACAATTACGCAAGGGTGGTCCTTGAGGGAGTGGAGGGATTAAGCCCGGGAAGCCTCGTAACGGCCGCTATCGTTGAACGGGACGGGTTATTTTTGAGGGGAGTGCGATGACTGGAAATAAGAGGGTTCGAATGATCGTTCACGGACGCGTACATGCCGTTGCCTTTCGGGCCGGTACAGTTCGCGAGGCGTCGGGAATAGGGCTGGCGGGAATAGTACGCAACCTCTCTGACGGTACGGTGGAGATCATTGCGGAAGGGCCGCGGGAGGCTCTGGACAGGTTGATCGAGTGGTCCCACCATGGTCCTCCCGCGGCGGTTGTGGAAAAGGTGGATGTCTCCTTCGGGACGGCGACAGGTGAATTTGCGGGGTTCGAGGTCCGATTCGGATATTAATCCGCTCGGATTGCTGCTATTTTGATATTCTTAAAATGGGGGATTAGCCTGAAAGGGAAAGGATGAAATATCTTACTGCGCTCAGAAAAGACGTAAGATCCCGCGTGGAGCTCATCGAAAAAGCCGACCTCGTGGTGGGGCTGCCCTCCTACAATAACCAGAGCACCATCGGGAACGTGATTCTGCAGATCAGCCGTGGGCTGAACAGGTATTACCCCGACAAGAGGGCCGTCATTATCGTCTCGGACGGCGGCTCGGTGGATGACTCCCGGGAGGAGGCGGAAAGTGTTCGGGTCTTCCCCTTCCAGGAAAAGATTATCACCATCTACCGTGGAGTCCCCGGCAAGGGATCCGCGTTAAGGGCGGTCCTGGAGGTCTCCGAGTTCCTCCAGGCAAAGGCATGTCTGGTGGTGGATTCAGACCTCCGCAGTATCAGTCCCCAGTGGATCAGGAACCTGCTCTGTCCCATCCTCGAGGATGGGTACCAATTTGTGGCCCCGTACTATAAGAGGTTCAAGTTCGACGGCACAATTACCAATAACCTCGTCTACAACATGACCAGTGCACTTTACGGGAAGAGGATCCGGCAGCCCATCGGCGGGGATTTCGCCCTCTCGGGAGACGTGGTGAAGGAGATCTACAACCAGGACGTGTGGGACACGGATGTGGGGCGCTTCGGTATCGATATCTGGCTCACCACCACCGCCCTGGTCCGGGATTTCCATATCTGCCAGGCCCGGTTGGGAGCAAAGGTCCACGACGTGAAGGATCCATCCGAGAGCCTGGGTCCCATGTTCCGGCAGGTGATCGCCACGATGTTCAGCCTGATGGAGGAGAATGTGGATCATTGGCGCCAGGTTACCGGCAGCGAAGAGGTTCCGATCACCGGAACCGAAATTGAGACTGAGCCTGAGGAGTTTCCCATCTACGTCGACGCCATGATCGAGTCCTTCATGCACGGGTACGTCCAGTTCAGTCCTCTGTGGAAACAGATACTCAGCGAGGAATCCTTCGCCATGGTAAAAGAGCTTGCCGAGACCGGAGACGGCTTTGACATGGACGACAACATATGGGCGCATGTCCTTTTCGACGCCGCCTCGACCTACCACTGCTGGGGGAAGAACCGCTTTAAACTTGTGCAGCTTCTGACCCCGCTTTATTATGCCCGGGTGGCCAGTTTTGCAAGGGCGGTGGAGGGGATGAACAACTCCCAGGCCGAGGAGGTGGTCGAGCGACAGGCCAGGTGTTTCGAGGAAGAAAAGCCCTACCTGTTGGAGCGATGGAAGTGGATCGAGGAAACCAAGGCCCGGGGGGAATTCTGCGGGCAGCTTCCCTAACATGCACATTCTCGTTTTAAACTGTGGTTCATCGAGCATCAAATACTCGGTTTTCCGGGCGGACGGGGGAATTCTCCTTCACCATGGCCTGGCCGATCGTGTTCGTAACTACACCGCCGCCCTTGAGGAGGTTTTTTCCGATGTAGATGACGCCCTTCCCCAAGGTCTCGTCGCCATCGGGAGGGTGGGTCACCGGGTTGTCCATGGCGGGAGCCGGTTTTCACGGTCCCGAATCCTGGACGGGAAGGTGATGGATACCCTGAGGGCCAACTCGTGGATGGCGCCCCTGCACAATCCCCACAACATCCGCGGCATTGAGTTCTCCTCACGAAAACTCCCCGGGGCGGTCCAGGTGGCTGTTTTCGACACGGCCTTTCACTCTTCCATGCCGCCGGAAGCCTTCACCTACGCCATCCCGTGGGAACTCGCGGAAAAATACCGGATTCGGAGGTACGGTTTTCACGGGATAAGTCACCAATATGTGGCGGATCGGACTTGGAAGATGATGGGAAAGGACAGCCCTGCAGGGACCTCGATTATTACGTGTCACCTTGGCAATGGCTGTTCCGTAGCGGCTGTAAGGGATGGGAAGTGTGTCGACACGTCCATGGGGTTTACACCCCTGGAGGGGCTTGTCATGGGAACACGGTGTGGAGATCTGGATCCGGCGATAATCACGGAACTCATGTCTCCGGAATGCGCCGGGATGACGAGCGATCAGGTATACGATCTATTAAACAGGAAAAGCGGCCTGCTGGGGATTTCAGGGCTTTCCCCGGACGTCAGGGATCTGCTGGCTATGAGAGAAAAGGGGAATGATCGGGCTGCCCTGGCTCTGCGGGTTTTTACGTACCGACTACGTAAATATATCGGCGCATACCATGCTGTCCTGGGTGGGGCGGCTTCTCTGGTATTTACAGCAGGGATCGGGGAAAACTCCCCGAGGATCCGGTCCGAAACCCTGGAGGGGATGGAGGGGCTGGGGTTCATCCTCGATCCGGAGGCCAACGAGATGACGGTAGGGAGAGAGGGTGAGATCAGCACGGAGAACAGCCGTGTGAGAATCTTCGTTATCCCCACGGACGAGGACAGACTGATCTTCGAGGAAACCCTATTAATGTCCAACGGTGAAAATGGGCGCTAGTGGTTCTTTCCGCCGCCGCCGTCAATCAGCTTCAATATGTCCTCGGACGGCATGTATCCCGTCGCCAGGCGTCCGTCAGGCAGGACCATGGTCGGGGTAGAGGTTATTCCAAGCTTTCGTGCCAGTTCAATGTTGTTGTCAACAACATCGCTTTCACATTCGGGATCGGGGATCTTCTTTCCGGCAAAACTCGCTTCCAGCAGGTCAATGGAGTCCTCGCATACAATGGCCTGTGCGATGCGGTAGGAGTCAGGATGGATCTTCTTTAAGGGATAGAGTTTGATGAAGAAGACGATGTCCGGATCGGCCCTGACTACCTTCTTGATCTCGTGGTGTAGATTTTTGCAGTAGGGGCACTGAGGGTCAGTAAAAACGATGATTTTTTTTGGCGCCTTGGGATTTCCAATGACCAGTGCGTCTCCAATCGGTATTACCGTCGGATCGATCCGCCTTATCGTCATTAACTCTTCCCGGGTCCTGTTGCTTCGATCCGCGATGCGGATGACGTTGCCCGAGATGATAAACTTCTCCGAAAAATCCACGTATATGAGGTATTTTTTTCCCTTGCTTTCCACTTCAACGGAATAAAGGCCAGGCACCTCGGAGAAGTCCACCTTATCCACTTTGTCCACCAATCCCTCCAGAATTCTGGAGGCATCCTCAACCTTCAGTTCATGGCAGCTGCTGCACTCCCCCTCACCGCACCCAGCCCCGCCAAAGGCTGCGGCTGGACGCGGATTGGTCAAGGCAAGGGTGAAAAGGGTTACGATTGCGGATATGTAAACAATCAGATGCTTTTCCATGGTGCCCTTCTGTCAGTGGGAGTTTTTCTTCACTTCCAGGTCGATGGCCCTGGAGAAACTGTCCATGGAACGAACCTGTAGCAGCTTGCCGTTGATGAAGATGGTGGGGGTTCCACGGACACCGGCATCTCGGCCCTCCCGGATGTCCCTTTTGATAATCCCCGTAATCTCCATGCTTGCCCGGTCTTTTTCAAATCGCTTCATGTCCAGGTTTAAATTACGGGCAAAACCTGTGATCTTTCCATCATCGAGCCTGTTGTAGTTCTTGAATAGAAGATCATGAAATTCCCAGAAGCGACCCTGTTTGCCGGCGGCGAGGGCCGCGGTCGCTGCTTTTATGGAATATTTGTGGTTCTGAAGTGGGAAGTTTTTGAACACCACCTTGACCTGAGTTGGATACTTGTCGAGCACCTGATCGAGTAGAGGCGCAAGCCTCGCGCAGTACGGGCACTGAAAATCGTTGAAAACCGTGATTGCCACCGGGGCGTTTTCAGAACCCTTGAAGGGAGAACCGGTAGTGTCGAAGGTGTGGATAATATCGAGAAAAACGACCTTGATGACTTTCCCTTTGCTGCTGCTCAGAATCAGCCTGTTTCCAGGCGCGAACTCCACACGGTCGTAGTTACCCTCACTCTCGATGGTCTGTGCCAACTTACCCCCCCGGTTCAATATCTGGATCTTCCCGTCGGTGGTGAGGACAAAAGTCCACTTGCCATCCTGGGATACGGCAATGTCGGCCGGCGTCGCCTTGAGGGGGATTGTCATCGCGCCCTGAATCTCGAAGCCTGCCTGGGCCGTGCTCACCTGAAACCCGAAAGTGGCCAGGGCAAGAACAAGTACAGTAAGAGTCTTTTTCACTTTAATAACCTCCCTTGGGTCAAGTCCATCTCTCCCCTTGCCACAAGTTGGCATTGAACTTACCGGATATTGCTATTAGAAGCAATATCCATATGAACGCGTCAGGGGTGAGGGTGTGAAGGCGCAGGACGCGAGACAGGGGCAGGCGAGAGGACGAATTGGGAGAAAGAGACAAAAGACCAGTTATTTCAAAAAGTTATACGGATCTTTAAGGTCTTTTCGAACGCCTGAGATGGATTGACAAAGGTGGTTTCATCCTGTATTTATTCCAGTTCTACTTGATGGACCTGCAATAAAGTCCATCAAGTAGGATGTGCGCGGAGCGTGCATCCTGGGGGTGGAACCTGGAAGAGACTTTTTACGAGGTTGTCACCTGACAGGGGGTGTTTTGTGATTCTGAAACTGGATGGGATCCCCCCTGAGGGGCTTAACGTTGATGTGGAGTTGGCTCCGGACTCGTCAGAGGTCACGCCTTTCAATGTTAATGGTCCGGTTGTCGGCTCCTTCAGGATTGACCGGCTTGGACCACAGATCCTGGTCAGGGGTGTGGTTCACGGGTACGTTTTCCAGGATTGTTCACGTTGTTTAAAAAGGTACCTCCACGAGGTCCGGGAGAAATTTTCTCTCAACCTGCGATCCTTGTCCCTTGTCCCTGAGGGAGAGGAACTGGAATTGGGCGCCGACGATCTTGATGTGGAGTTTTTCCAGGGCGACGCCCTCGATCTAGCCCATCTTCTCGCTGAGCAGTTGAGCCTTGCCCTGCCCATGAAGCCCCTCTGCTCGGAGGAATGCGGGGGGCTATGTCCCCTTTGCGGACTGAACAGGACCGAGGGGAAATGCTCCTGCCGGGAGGAGAGAATCGACCCGAGGTGGAAAGCCCTTCGGGCACTGAAACAGAATAAAAATTGATGACTTCACATAAAGTCATCAACGCACCCATTTGGGGCGCCCAAATCGAAGATTTTTAAGGAGAATATCATGCCTGTACCGAAACAAAAGACCGCCAGGGCGAAGACCCGGGAGCGAAGGTCCCATGATTCCCTGAAGCCGCCCATGAGCAGCAAATGCGACAGATGCGGCGAACCAAAGATGCCCCACAGGGTTTGTCCCCATTGCGGGTTCTATCGAGGGCGCAAAGTTTTTGAGGTGGAAGAGGTTTAAGGGCAACCTTGGGCTGAGAGAACTACCGTGAAGATCGCTGTCGATGCCATGGGCGGGGACAATGCTCCCCAGGCCGTCATAGAGGGCGCCGCGTTGGCGGTGCGCGAGTTTGATTGCCGGATTATCCTTGTCGGCGATAGGGAAATTATTGAGCCTCAGCTGGATCGCATGAACCTTCCTGATGGACGTGTTATGGTCAAGCATGCATCCGAGGTCGTTGGGATGGATGAGGCTCCGCGGAAGGGCCTGGCGAAAAAACGGGACTCTTCCATTCAGCGAACCTTTGACCTGGTCAAGACGGGAGAGGCCAGCGTTGCCCTGTCCGCCGGAAACTCAGGAGCGGCCATGCTCTCAGGGCTGTATACCATTGGGCTGCTGCCGAATGTAGACAGGCCATGCATCGGATCCATACTCCCAACCCGCAACAACAGGGTGATAATGGTGGATTCCGGGGCCAACGTGGACAGCAAACCCCACAACCTTGTCCAGTTCGCTTTCATGGGCAATGCCCTTGCCAGGTCGGTCCTGAACCTATCCGCGCCGAGGGTCGGGCTGCTCAGCATAGGCCAGGAAGCCGGCAAGGGAAATGAGACTGTTCGAGGCGCATACCATATGCTGAAGAAAAGCTCCCTTAACTTTATCGGAAATATCGAGGGAGGGGACATCTTTTCAGGGGATGTGGCGGATGTGATCGTGTGCGATGGTTTTGTCGGAAACGTGGCCCTGAAGACAGGAGAGGGGGTCGCCAAGATCCTTGCCATGGCGCTTAAAGATGAGATCAAATCCTCTGTCCTGGGGCGTTTCGGGTACATTTTCATGCGTCCGGCCCTGAAAAGGTTCAGACGTCGCTTCCATTATTCCGAGATTGGTGGGGCGCTTCTCATGGGTATAAACGGTATAGGTGTTATTTCCCACGGGCGATCGAGTCCCACAGCAATAAAGAATGCCATCCGAATGGCTGACAAGTTCGCTCGAACGAGGATCGATCGCCAGGTGAAGGAGGAGGTCGAATCAAGTGTGGACCTCACCGATCTTAGACAGACCATGGGTGTCAAAGTCCATCAGGTTATCGAAAGGCTTAAAGACAAAAAGATAGATATTAACCTGAAAGAAGTTAAGGAAAAGACCGACAGGATGCGGCCAAAGAAGTAGACCGTCCTGACCAGCATTGATGACCTCGCAAAAAGTCATTGAAGGACTTTTTACGACCCTGTCAACTTTAGACACGCCGTCTGCAGGGCAACAACCTCCGGCAAAGGTGTTCGCAATGAGATCTTTCATAGCGGGAACGGGGTCCTACCTCCCTGAGCGAATACTGACCAATGCCGATCTGGTGGGGATGGTGGATACCAGCGACGAATGGATCACGTCACGGACGGGAATCAGGGAACGAAGGATTGCGGCTCCCGACCAGGCCAGCTCAGACCTGGCCACCGAGGCTGCAAAAAGCGCCCTGAAAGCGGCCGGGATCGAGGCCGGAGATCTGGACCTTATCATTGTCGCTACGCTCACGCCGGATTACATGTTTCCATCCACGGCCGGCCTGGTCCAGCGGAACCTCAAGGCTACGAAGGCGGCGGCTTTCGACCTTGAGGCGGCCTGCACCGGGTTCATTTATGCGCTGACGGTGGGCGATCAGTTCATTAAAACAGGAAAATACGGAAAGATTCTCGTCATCGCTTCCGAGGTGCTCTCCCGCTTCATCGATTATGAGGACAGGAATACCTGCGTCCTCTTCGGGGATGGGGCAGGGGCCGTGGTGCTTGTGCCGTCAGAGGATGGGGATAGGGGAATCGTCTCTACCCATCTTTACAACGACGGATCCATGTCCGATCTGCTCATTGCGCCCGCGGGCGGATCCAGGATGCCGGTTAACGAGGAGGCCATAGCCAAAAGGCTGAATACCGTAAAGATGAGAG
The DNA here is from genome assembly GCA_013151915.1 of Deltaproteobacteria bacterium. Classification (NCBI taxonomy): domain Bacteria; kingdom Pseudomonadati; phylum Myxococcota; class Myxococcia; species Deltaproteobacteria bacterium. The sequence continues at coordinate 13,366 of JAADHJ010000028.1, read as the reverse complement.
GAAATGTGGTCTTCCGGATCGCCGTGGAGAAACTCAGCGAACTGGTTGATGAGGTGCTTGAAGTTAACGGTCTGAAGGAGGAGGATATCAATTTCCTCGTGCCTCATCAGGCCAATCTCAGGATCATCAAAGCCACGGCGAGAAAACTGAAGCTCCCCATGGAAAGGGTGATCGTCACCGTGGACCGGCATGGAAACACTTCGGCTGCTTCGGTTCCCCTGGCGTTGGATGAGGCAGTGCGTAGTGGCAGGATCAACCCAGGTGATATGGTGCTGCTCGAGGCTTTCGGGGGGGGGCTGACCTGGGGAGCCGCTCTGGTGAGCTGGTAGTACTGATAACTTTACTGCTGCCCTTTAGCTGAAGGGCCTTTGGATGGAGGAAGAGATGGACTATTTCTTGTCGGAGGATCAGCTGGCTATCCAGGATATCGCGCGGCAGATTGCCCAGGAGAAGATAGTGCCGGTTCGCGCGGAACTGGATGAGACGGGGGAATTTCCCTGGGATATCATGAAGGTCTGCGCCCAGTCCGACCTCTTCGGGATTGGGATTCCGGAGGAGTATGGAGGGTTGGGGTGCGGCGTTTTTGAGACATCTCTGGCGGTGGAGGAACTCAGCAGAGCGTGCCTCGGGGTGGCGGTGAGTTATGCAGCTTCCGGACTGGGGTCCTTTCCAATCCTGCTGTTCGGCAGCGAGGAGCAGAAACAGAAGTATCTCCCCGACATTGCTTCGGGCGAGAAACTCGCGGCCTTCGGACTGACGGAAGCCAATGCCGGAAGCGATGCCGGAGGGATACAGACCACCGCGGTTCGGGATGGCGATTCGTATATTCTCAACGGGACCAAACAGTGGATCACCAACGGCGGGGAGGCCGATACCTACACGATAATCGCCATCACGGACAGGAAAAGGGGCGCCCGTGGAGCATCCGCCTTGATCGTGGAAAAGGGCATGGAAGGGTTTTCCTTCGGCAAGAAGGAAAACAAGATGGGGATCAGGGCATCGGCCACAAGGGAACTTATCTTTGAGAACTGCCGGATTCCCGCCGAGAACCTGGTTTCCAGGGTAGGGATGGGCTTCATGGTGGCCATGAAGACCCTTGACATGTCCAGGCCGGGCATCGCCGCCCAGGGGGTGGGTGTTGCCCAGGGCGCCCTGGATGTTGCGGTTAACTATGCCAGGGAAAGGTATCAGTTCGACAGGCCGATCATCTCATTTCAGGCGGTTCAGCACATGCTGGCAGATATGGCCACCAAGACCGAGGCGGCAAGGGCCTTGACCTACGCGGTGGCACGGTATATAGGGAGCGGTGCCAAGGATATTTCCAAAGTCTCCGCCATGACAAAGGTGTTCGGTGCCGATGTCGCCATGCAGGTTACCACCGACGCCGTGCAGGTTCTGGGCGGATACGGCTACATGAAGGAATATCCCGTTGAGAAGATGATGAGGGACGCGAAGATCCTGCAGATCTACGAGGGCACCAACCAGATCCAGCGCAACGTCATCGGGGCCGCGTTGATCAAGGAATATGCGCAGAAAACGAACTGACGGCTTCCCCTCCGCGCACATCCTGCTTGATGGATTTTTTGCGAGTCCATCTTCTTTTCGGCAATAAATCAGGGGTTTGAATGGAAATAATAGTCTGCATCAAACAGGTTCCCGACACAACGAAGGTCAGGATCAATCCTGAGACCAACACCCTCGTCAGGGAGGGTGTAGAGAGCATTATCAACCCCTTTGATCTTTACGCCATCGAGGAGGCGGTTCGTTTAAAGGAGGCCCACGGAGGGACGGTGAAGATCATGACCATGGGTCCCCCGCAGGCTGACTCCGCTCTCCGCGAGGCTGTTTCCCTGGGCGCCGACGAGGCCTATCTGGTCAGCGACAGGGCTTTCGCCGGTTCGGATACATGGGTTACGGCCTATACCCTGGCCGCGGCCGTCCGTAAGACAGGTCAGCCGGACCTGATCATCTGCGGGAAGCAGGCCATAGATGGGGACACCGCCCAGGTGGGTCCATCCCTGGCCGATCAGCTCGACATACCGTTTGTGGCCTTCGTAAGGAAGATCAGGTCCCTGGAAAACGACGAGATAGTGGTGGAACGTATGTTCGAGGAGGGGTATGAGGTAGTGCGCATGAGGCTTCCAGCCCTGATCACCGTGGTCAAGGAGATTAATGAACCGAGGCTTCCTTCACTCAAGGGAAAGATGAGGGCGCGGAAATGCGGGATCGTCACCCTGGCGAGGCCCGATCTTGAGGTTGATGACGCTTTTCTGGGACTGGACGGTTCACCCACCCGGGTAGTCAAGATCTTTTCCCCCGACCTCAAACGTGCAGGGGAGAAGTGGGAAGGTGAACCTGAAGACCTGGCGACCAGGCTGGCTGCGAGGCTTCGGGAACAGAAAATCATCTAATTTTTTAACGCAGAGTTCGCGAAGGCAGCTCACCGGCAGGCCGCGCATACCGCGGAGAACCGCAGAGGAAAATCCGGGATCTTTGTTAATATCTGTTTGGGTGTTTCATTTCGCGTCCCTTTGCGGCAGCGCCTGAGAGTGGCACCCCCCGCCTGCCCTGAGCTTGTCGAAGGGCGGCCCTCTGCGATAAGGCTTGGTTTTTAAACCTGTAGTTCACGAGTAATAAATGGTCGAAGGAAGAATAAATGGCAATCATTGTCAACAAAGATAAGTGTAACGGTTGTGAGATATGTATTGATTCGTGTCCTTACGCCGCCATCGATATGGTGGACGGCAAGGCATGGATTAACGAAAAGTGCACCATCTGCCTGGCTTGTATCGAGGAATGCCCTGTCGAGGCGATCTTCAAGGAGGAGAGCGGAAAGGCCGCCCCCGAGGTTGAAAAGGATGCCTACAGCGGTGTGTGGGTATTCGCCGAGCACCGGCAGGGGAAAATGTCGTCCGTGGTCATGGAGCTTCTGGGCGCCGGAAGGAAGCTTGCCGATGATACGGGGCAGAGCCTTTCGGCGGTAGTCCTGGGGCACGGCATGGAAGATGCGGCCGGGGATCTGATCCATTACGGTGCGGACGAGGTCATATATGTGGACGATCCCCTCCTTGCCACGTCCAACGATGGCCCGTACGCCTCCGTCCTTTCCGACCTGATACTGGAGAGAAAGCCTTCCATCGTCCTTGCCGGCGCTACCTTCATGGGGCGTTCCTTCATACCCACCGTCGCCTCCAGGGTGAAAACCGGTCTGACCGCTGATTGCACCGCTCTTGCCATTGACCCCCAGACCGGAGATCTCCTTCAGACCAGACCCGCCTTTGGCGGCAATATCATGGCGACGATCATCTGTCCAGACCACAGGCCGCAAATGGCCACCGTGAGGCATAAGGTACTCTCTCCCGCCACCAGGGATCCCCATCGCCGGGGAGAACTGCATGTCATCAGGGGAATGGACGGGGGAAAGACCCACCGGGGCGCTGAGGTGATCGAGGTGGTCCATGAGGTCATGGACACCGTGAACCTGGCCGAAGCTGATATCATCGTTTCGGGCGGACGGGGAGTAGGGGGGAGTGAAGCGTTCGGTATCATAGAGGAGCTTGCTCTCGTCCTTGGCGGCGCCGTCGGCGCGTCCCGTGCCGCGGTGGATGCCGAATGGATATCCTATTCACACCAGGTAGGCCAGACCGGTAAGACCGTTCAGCCGACGATCTATTTCGCCTGCGGGATATCCGGGGCCGTACAGCACCTTGCAGGGATGCAGTCGTCGGATATCATCATCGCCATCAACAAGGATCCCGATGCCCCGATCTTCGACGTGGCGACCTACGGCCTTGTGGGTGACCTGTTCGAGATCATTCCTGAGATCATCCGGGCGGTCAAGGCACTAAGAGGCGAAGCGTGAAGCTCGCACTTGTGTTTCCGGGCCAGGGATCACAGTTTGTGGGTATGGGAAAGGCCATTTCCCAGTGGTCATCAAAGGCAAGAGAGGTTTTCGAGGAAGCGGACGATGTCCTGCGGTACCCGCTGAGCCGACTTTGCTTCGAGGGACCGGAAGAAAAACTGAAACTGACCGAAAACACACAGCCTGCCATCCTGACCGTGAGTATCGCGGCGGTCCGTGCCCTGGAATCACAGGTTCGCCTTTCCCCATCATGGGTTGCGGGGCACAGCCTTGGAGAGTATTCTGCCCTGGTGGCGGCTGGAAGTTTTTCCCTGGCCGATACCCTCAGGGCAGTCCGGGAGAGGGGGAAAGCCATGCAGGAAGCTGTCAGGGAAGGAGTTGGTTCCATGGCGGCGCTTCTGGGGATGGGCCGTGAGGAGATAGATGCCATATGTGCCGAGATGACCGACGATAATGGGTTGGTTTCATCGGCCAACTTTAATTCCCCCGGCCAGATCGTCATCGCGGGACACCGGGAAAAGGTTCAGGCTGCGATGGCGCTGTTCAAGGAGCGGGGAGGCAGAAGAGCAGTAGAGTTGCCGGTCAGCGCCCCCTTCCATTGCCGCCTCATGGAACCGGCGGCGGTCCGGATGGCCCAGGTCCTGGAAGACATTACCATTGACAGCCCAAATCCCGTTCTGATAAACAACGCGGAGGCACGACCGCTGAATTCGGCCGCGCAAATAGCGCCTTCCCTAATCAGACAGATCACGTCCCCTGTGCTGTGGGAGGACTCCATGCGGTATGTTGTCGCGGAGGGCGCCGGCGTTGTGCTGGAACTGGGTCCCGGGAAAGTGCTCTGCGGGCTTGCGAAGAGAATCGACGGAAGCCTTCGTATTCAGTCTTTCGGGATTCCGGAGGAGTTGGATGCCGCCGTAGCCCTTGTCGAGGAGGTATCATGATGTCTGGTAACCGTACCGCCATCGTTACCGGGGCAGGACAGGGGATCGGTCGGGCTATCGCTCTCGATCTCGCCTCCACCGGAGTTGATGTTGTCGTCGCCGATATCAACCTCGATGCCGCGAAGGGCACGGTTTCGGATGTCGAGGGTAAAGGGGTGCGGTCCCTGCCGGTTGAGGTGGATGTATCCGATTCCGATAGTGTCGAAAAGATGGTCAAATCATCCACCGACAGCTTTGGGAAGGTGGATTACCTTGTGAACAACGCCGGTATCACGAGAGACGGACTTCTCATGCGCATGGATGATTCGGCGTGGAGATCCGTTCTGGACGTAAACCTCACGGGTACCTATCTGTGTTCCAGGATGGTCGTCCGCCTCATGATGAAGCGGAAGTTCGGAAGGATAGTGAACATCTCCTCCGTCGTCGGGGCCATGGGAAACGCCGGTCAGACCAACTACGCCGCGTCCAAGGCTGGAGTTATGGGGTTTACCAGGTCCCTCGCCCGGGAGGTAGCTGCCCGGAATATTACGGTCAATGCCGTTGCCCCGGGGTTCATCCAGACCGCCATGACGGATGAACTGCCCGAGAAGGCCCGTCAGGAACTAGTTGCGCGCATTCCATCGCAGCGTCTGGGCATGCCTGAAGATGTGGCCGCCTGTGTACGGTTTCTCCTCTCCGATCAGGCATCCTACGTTACCGGGCAGGTGCTTCACGTCAACGGTGGAATGTACATGTAGGGAATTATCGCGACGGTTTTTTTTGTATTAATGCCGTGAAATACCGCAATCGGTTATGGTCCTGTTATTATTTTGATGTTAACTTAACCTAACTGACATAATGAAGGAGGTTCGAATGGACGTAACAGGCAAGGTCAAGGAAATTATAGCGGAGCAGCTCAATCAGGATGCAGGCAGCATCGACGTGTCTGCCAACTTTGTCAACGATCTGGGTGCGGATTCCCTCGACGTGGTTGAGTTGGTCATGGCTTTTGAGGAAGCTTTCGATCTGGAGATCCCTGACGAGGAGGCCGAGAAAATCCAGACCGTCCAGGATGCCATCACCTACATACAGGGGAAAGCGTCCTAAGAGAAAGGTTGCTCGTGAAAAGAAGAGTTGTTGTAACCGGTTTGGGAGCCGTAACGCCTTTGGGGCTTGATGTGCCCGGGAGTTGGGCTGATATGCTTGCCGGCCGGTCCGGAGTGGGTCCTGTCACCCGGTTCGATCCCAAGGATCTTGCAACCAGGATCGCTGCCGAGGTCAAGGGGTTCGAGCCGGAGAAACGGATAAACGGCAAGGACCTCAAGAAGATGGACATGTTTATCCCCTATGCCATCTTCGCTGCTCTCGAGGCGATTGAACATTCCGGCCTGATCATTGACGAGTCCAACGCCGGCCGGGTCGCGGTGGTGGTCGGCGCCGGTTTGGGTGGGCTTCCCTATATCGAGAAATACGCCACGATCCTGAAGGAAAAGGGACCGAGGAGGGTCTCACCTTTCTTCATTCCCATGACGATCGCCAACCTGGCGGCCGGGCAAATCTCCATCAGAACCGGAGCCAAGGGTCCCAATAGCTGTGTGGTGACGGCCTGTGCGACCGGGACCCACAACATTGGCGAAGCCTTTCGGATGATCCAGTACGGGGATGCCGACGCGGCCATCGCAGGGGGGGCGGAATCCGTTATCACCCCCCTGACCTTCGCCGGGTTCAACTCCATGCGGGCACTTTCCACCCGGAACGAGGAACCGGAGAGAGCAAGCCGACCCTTCGATAAAGGCCGGGACGGCTTCGTTGTAGGCGAGGGATCGGGCATCCTTATCCTGGAGGAGTTGGAGTTTGCTCTGGCCAGGGGGGCCGCTGTTTTTGCGGAGGTGGCGGGCTTTGGAATGTCCGGGGACGCCTATCATATCACGGCCCCTCCCGAAGGGGGAGCGGGCGCGGCGCAATGCATGCAAAATGTCCTTCACGATGCCGGTATAGCTCCGGAGGATGTCAGCTACATCAATGCCCACGGTACCAGCACCGCATTAAACGATCTCTACGAGACCCAGGCCATCAAGTCGGTTTTCGGCGATGCGGCCTATGGGATACCGGTCAGTTCCACCAAATCCATGACCGGCCACCTCCTGGGAGCGGCCGGCGGAGTAGAAGCGGTGGTGGCGGTCAAAACAGTCATGGAAGACAGGATTCCACCCACCATCAACTACGAGGAACCTGACCCGGAGTGTGACCTGGATTATGTTCCCAACAAGGCCAGGGATGCGCGGGTGGATGTGGCTATCAGCAACTCCTTTGGGTTCGGCGGGACCAACGCCTGTCTCGCTTTTCGAAAGCTCACCCCATAAATTTCTTCTTTCGCTTTTCGTGGAGTAAAAAGCCATGGATGGACTTTTTACGACCCTATCAAAGCTGATGACTTTGTAAAAAGTCATCGATGCGCCCATTTAGGGGCGCTGGGCGCTCAAATCGAAGATTTGTGAGGAAAGTGAAAATGACATTTTTCGCTTTCCGTGGAGTAAAAAGCCATGGATGGACTTTTTACGACCCTATCAAGGTCACTTGAACTGTGAAAGGCATCAAGGGTCTTCTGCTTGACCTCGATGGAACCCTGCTTGACATCAAGGTCTCTTTCTTCCTGGACACAATGATGAAATCCATGGGCGACCATTTCCTGTCCCTTCTGGAACCGGATTCCTTCAACAGAGGTTTCCTGGGCAGCGTAGACGAGCTTATCTCTTTTCCACGTGCCGATGGTGAAACCAACCAGGAAGGGTTTTACCGCGTATTTTCCGAACTGACGGGTCTTGCTCCTGAAGCAGCGCAGGAAGGCTTCGACGCGTATTACAGGGACGTCTTCCCCGTGTTTTCCGAATATGGGTCGTATATCGATGACGCCCCTGAGCTCGTTGAAGCGGCCTACGAAAGCGGCCTGGTCCTGGCCCTGGCCACCAACCCGATCTTTCCGCGGGCCGCGGTGCTCGAAAGGATGCGCTGGGGAAACCTATCCCCTGAACCTTTCACCTTCATCGCCGCATTGGAGAATACGAAGGCCTGCAAACCACAGACCGAGTTCTTTACGGCGCTGGCGGACGTTCTGGATGTAAACCCCGAACAGTGCCTCATGGTGGGCAACGATATGGCACACGATCTGGCCGCGGCCTCAGCCGGCATGAGAACCTACCTGGCCGAGCCTCATCTGGCCAGGAAAGACGCTTCCTGCAATGTCCCGGACGGCAGGGGATTTCTGAGGGATCTTGGAAGGACCCTGGAGCTGTGGTGAAATGAGGGATGTGAACCCCCGCCACGAGCGGCGTTGGATTCATTACGTTCTCTTCGCGGCGACCTTTATGACCACCACCGCCGCAGGCGCCCTGCAGGAGGGGATCAATCCCCTCGCGAACCCTTCCGGGCTCGCAAAAGGCCTTCCTTTTTCCCTTACCATCATGGCAATTCTTCTTGGCCATGAGATGGGGCATTACATAGCCTCATACCGCAACCATGTCCCCGCGACCCTTCCATACTTCATCCCTGCTCCATCCTTCATCGGGACTTTCGGCGCGGTTATCAGAATGAAAGGCGCCATCTGGGACAGGCGGACGTTGCTTGACATCGGTGCATCCGGGCCTATCGTCGGTTTTATCCTGGCCCTTCCAGCCCTGATCGTCGGGTTCGCGCTGTCGCCGGTGGTGGCCACCGGCCAGGGCGCTGGAGGGTTGGTCCTTGGGAACAGCCTCATGGTCCTTATGGTGAGTTTTCTGGTGAAGGGGAACCTGCCGGCAAACATGACGGTGGTGCTCCATCCAGTGGCATTTGCCGGATGGATCGGGATGTTCGTTACCTCCCTTAACCTCCTTCCTGTCGGGCAGTTGGACGGTGGACACATATCCAAGGCCCTCTTTCCGAACCATTCGGACAGTATTGCCAGGATCGTTCACCTGAGCCTGCTCCTGATGGGCGTTCTATTCTGGGACGGATGGTTCATCTGGGCGCTTCTTCTCATCTTCCTCGGCGTCCGGCATCCACCGGTCCTCCTTCCCCACATCCAACTGGATGAGAGACGGACCTGGTTCGGATACGCCGCCATCGTCATATTCATCCTGACATTCGTACCTGCGCCGTTCACAGTGATGTGAAAATAGTCCTGCCTTACGCAGAGCACGCAAGGAAGATCAAAAGCCTTAACACAGTACAGCCGCTCCAAGGCTGCTCCACCCTTCGACTAGCTCAGGACAGGCAGGGTTTTTAAGGAGGGTTTCACAGATTGAACAGATTTTCTTTGCGGCCCTCCGCGGCAGCGCCTGGAAGAGGCGCTCTCTGCGTAGCTCTGCGTTACGGCATTTTTATGCCCAGCCTGTATGGATCTTCAGGTCGATTTGAATTAACCCTGTGGTGTGACCTGCAAGCGGTCACGCTGTGGTAAATTAGCATTAGAACTTCTTTGCGGCCTTGGCGTCTTGAGTGAGTGAAACGAACGGGCGTGAGACGGTATTTGAGTTACTTCCTTGACAGCCCCTGACCCTCTGGGATAGTTTTTCACAACGAGGAGGTGCCTATGTTGAGAAAAAGTCTGGTGGGGATTATTTGCCTTTCCCTCTTTGCTGTTTCGGGGTGCATGGTCAGTAAGAAAGATTACCTGTTAAAATCCGGCGAGGCGGAAAAGTGCGCGACCGATCTCAGCCGGAAGACCGATGAGAATCTAGCCCTGAAAAAGGAGCTTTCTTCCACCCAGGAGAGTCTGCAGCAGCAGACAAACAGGGGGGACGAGTGCGAAAAGAACCTTCAGACCGTAACCGGTGAGAGGGATGGCCTTCGGGGCGAGCTGGATAAATCGGAGGCGGTCAATGAGGAGTTGAGATCCCAGAACGACAGGTTGGGAGATCTTCTCAAGAGCAAGGAAATCTCTCAGTCCCAGATCATCCAGGAGACCATGAATATCAACAAGAGGCTTCAGGGGACAAACGCCGACCTGCGGGAAAAAATCGTAGCGAAGGATGCGGAATTCCGGATCCTGAGAACGGACCTGGAAAGGGTTAAGAGTGAAAACGACGCTCTGAAGGTTCAAAAAGAGGAGGAACTCCAGAAACTCAAAGCCGCCTACGATGAGTTGGTGAGCGGGCTTAAGACCGAGATCGAGGCCGGCGAAATCCAGATCAAGAGGATGAAGGACAGGCTCTCCGTCAACATGGTTGAGAAGATCCTTTTTGACTCGGGCAAGGCCGATCTCAAACAGTCGGGGATCGCCGTCCTGTCCAAGGTGGGGACCCAGCTGAACAGGATCAAGGGAAAGAGGATCCAGATCGAGGGACATACCGACAACGTTCCCATTGGGGGCCGCCTGAAGGAAAAATTCCCCAGCAATTGGGAACTGTCCTCCAGCAGGGCGTTGGCTGTTGTCCACTTTCTCCAGGATAAGATAGGGATCGATCCGGAGAAACTGTCCGCCGCCGGTTACGGTGAGTACCAGCCGGTCGCATCCAATGAAACAGCTGAAGGCAAGGCGGCGAACCGGAGGATTGAGATCGTCCTGCTCCCGCCTTATGAGAAGTTGAGCGAGGCCCAGGAGAGTACTAATTGACAGGGTCGTAAAAAGTCCATTGATGACTTTTTGCGAAGTCATTGCGAGCTGACCACATGCGAAGCAATCTCGTGTCCAGAGACGGCTGTGTCGTTCATCAAGGACTTGAGTTGCGAAGTCATCAATTAAGCGTAAAAAGGGAGGTGTCTGGATTGGCAACCAACAATAATTTTCTAGTCAAGGTAACAGATGCAAAAATGCCACAGGTCAGAAAGGCCCTTCAGGATGCCGGCATCGAGGTCAGGAGCATCATCCTGATGCACAAGGAGGAGGTCGAGGATGAGACCGCGCCGGAGGCGGACGGGGAGGGTGAGGACAAAGAATCCTGAGGCCCAATCCCCCGCGTTTTTGCTGGACGGCATGCTCGGCAGCCTGGCGAAAAAGATGAGAATGCTTGGCATGGATGCGGAATTTGCCGCCGATGAAGACGACACGCTGATACGATACCGTTCCCGTTCCGAAGGCAGGATCGTCCTCACCCGGGACGCCCGATTGGCCGAAAGGCTCGGCGAGAACTCCTGGCTCGTCTCGGGCGCGGATGCCCGAGGGGAATTCGCCTCCGTGCTCCCCCTTTTGAGGAGGTTTGAATTGTCTGTAAAGCCATTGACCCGATGCCTTGACTGCAACGCAATGTTGTATGAGATGGACCGGGAAGAGGCCGGGAACATGGTTCCCCGGTATGTCTGGATGACGGCTGAACGTTTCATGGGATGCCCGCGCTGCGGGAAATGCTACTGGCCCGGCACCCATGCTGATCGCATGGCCGCCGAAATAGCGGAAATGTTGGAGGCGTTAGGGGGATGACACCGTTGGGCATGATGGGAAAATTCCTCGTTATCCTGGGCATCGCCCTGGTACTGCTCGGAGTCTTCCTTATGGTAGCGCCACGGATCCCGTGGATCGGCCATCTCCCCGGGGATATCATTATCCGGAAGAAAAATACCGTAATCTACTTCCCACTGGTCACGAGCCTGCTGATCAGCCTGATCCTGACTATCCTTTTTAATATCTTCCGGTCCTAGAAGCCTGTCGGGAACCCCACACAGGTAGGAGTATTAAGAGGGTATCCTGGACCAACATCCAACGTCTAATGTTAATAGGGTCGCAAAAAGTCCATTTATGGCTTTTTGCTCTACGGAAAGCGAAAAGTGTCATTTTCATTTTCCTTACAAATCAACAACTTGCGATGCAAGTCATTGATTTGGGCGCCCATCAGTGGGCGCATTGATGACTTTTTGCGAAGTCATCAATGTTCAACGTGATAAAATAGCCAGACCCCAGACCCTGGTTATTTCACCACAGCGCAGCCGGCTTGAAGGCTGCACTGCCCTTCGACAGTTCGACAGGCTCACTGCAGGCAAGCTCAGGACAGGCAGGGTTTTAAAGGAGGGTTTCACAGAGGAAACCTTAAATCCTTGGATTGAGTTCAGTACGAGGAACGCACCAACGGGACGGTGGACTACTACGTCTATGCCCTTGGCAGGCAGATAGCCCGGGTAAAGGGCACTCCCGGTCGCTGGTGGGGTTACCGGTATGAGTGGTATTATTATCACAGTGACTACCTCAACTCGGTGTGGGCCGTCTCCGACGCCGGGGGCAAGGTGGTGTGGACCAAGCGGTATCGTCCCTTCGGTTCCGAGGCTGCCCAGTCCGGGGCATTGGCAAACGATTACCAGTTCGCGGGAAAGGGGTTTGATGCCGAAGCGAACCTCTACTACTTCAATGCGGGATGGTATGATCCGGACATTGGCAGGTTTATCTCAGAAGATCCGGTATGGGGGAACATCAGGGATCCGCAGAGCCTGAACCGCTTCCGGTATGCCCGGAACAACCCCCTGAAATTAACTGATCCAACAGGGATGTATGATGACCAGGATAACGATTGGGACACGGAAAATTTCGGGGATGTCTCCGATGATGGGCAGGATGACGACGGTTATGGTGAGGGAGGGGGGGATGCTGCCCAACTCAATCCGGTAAATGAAGTAAGCCCATTCAGGCTTGATGTTCCGGTGAAATTTCTTCCATCTGTGCTCACACCAAATACACCGAAGGCGGCTGATCCATTTGGTCTTACCGACCTTAATAACTTTCTAGAATTTTTTGCAAAGCTTGAAATGCGTATTGAACCATATGCGGTTGCTGGGGGAATGGTCTTCAGTGGCGCTATTACTACAGCGTGTGGGGTTGTAACTATTGCGGTGGGTTTCAGCACTATCCCAACAACCGGTCCAGCTGGTGTGTTGGTTGCCGCGGGAGGAGCGGCAACTTCAGTTGTGGGTGCCGGAATGTTTGTTGGTGGAATGGATATATATTCTGATCAATTAAGAGAAAAATTCAACTTACCTGAGTGGTTTGATCTTGCTCCTGACATTAATGTCTTTTCACACCATTGAAAATATATAGTCAATCTATGTGGCAAAATGAGGAGATAAAAATGAAGGAAATACAGCCTTATTCAATTAAAAGGTACATTTTTTGGGGCACTTCGTCTATCACACTGGGGCTACTAGCAGGTGTGGGTATTTTAACAATATTTGGTTTTGGGTCCCGAGGAATATTAATAGTCTTGTTGCTCTCCTTTCCTTTTCTTCTTTTTTCTTCTCTATATGGATTCTATAAAGGGCTGGTGAAACATTATGGTTTTAATAGCCCGGCGTGCCTTTTTTTTGGTGGAAAATTTTAAATTTGGTTCATCCGGTTCCCTTTGGTGGAGCATTAGAGGTGAGAGGCGGACCCCATTGGTTGGACAGTTCGGCGGCAGTTTTAAGGTGGAAAGATTCACCATGAATCAAAGAACTTAAAAGCTCATTGGCCGCTGATGCACGCCCTTCGACGCGCTGTGCTTGCTCAGGACAGGCTGATTTCCGCTGATAGATTTAAATCTGGGTCATCCGGCTAATGCGTACCTGAATGAATACCAGATCGGATAAGAAGACAATTTAACACAGAGTACACGGGGTTAAGCAGGGTACACAGAGTTAAGGCAAA